>CAJXTP010000144.1 GCA_913061335.1 uncultured Loktanella sp. | reverse complement strand
CCTCTCTATTCGTCGGCAGCGTCAGATGTGTATAAGAGACAGCCATTCAACCGTCCGGCCAGCCGGCCATTCTGGGCGGCGACAACACGTTGAACCCACCCATCGAGTTTCTTGAAAATGCCGATTTGGTCCGCCCTGGCGACCGCGTGGTCACATCGGGCGACGGCGGCGTCTTTCCTGCTGATCTATTGGTTGGTCAGGTTGCGCTAGGCAATGACCGCCGCCTGCGCGTGCGCCTGTCTGCCGATTATGAGCGGCTCGAATTCCTGCGCGTTTTGCGATCGCGCGCTCATCAAAGCATCGTCGATCCCGGCAGCCTGCTGACCCCAATCGAATTGCCCAGCCCTCACGTTACCCCCGCCGAGGTCGCATCTGATGGCTGAGGCCCCCTCAACCCAAATCTGGATTGGCCGATTGGTGTTTATCGCGTTTGCGATGATTTTGATCTTTGGACAATTACTACCGCTTGATACCCGTCCCACTGGATGGGCCGCCCCCAATTGGCTGTTGGCGATCACGCTCGTGTGGATCACCCGCCGCCCCGATTACGTACCCGTCTTTGTTATTGCTGGCATATTTTTTCTTGCCGATCTGTTGTTTCAGCGACCACCGGGTTTGTGGGCTGCATTGGTCGTCATTCTGACTGAAATGTTGCGCACCCGCACAGCAAGCCTTCGCGATTTACCGCTGCTTTTGGAATGGGGTACTGTCGCCGTAGGTATCGTCGCGATCACATTGATAAATCGGGCCGTTCTCTTGGTCGTGATGTCACCCCAACATCCTCTTGCGCTCACGTTAATCGAAATGATTTTGACGATTGCATTTTTCCCCGTCGTTATCGCCATCGCCCAATTTGGGTTTGGTGTCACCCGCCCAGCGCCCGGCGAAGTCGACAGTCGAGGGCACCGCCTATGAAACGCTACACCAAAGACGTCGATGAAAGCGCCCGCCGGATCACACGCCGTACGCTGGTCGTCGGTGCAGTTCAGCTGGGAATCGTCGGTGCCTTGGGCGTGCGGATGCAAAAATTGCAGATTGAACAGGCCGATCAATTTCGCCTTCTTGCGGAAGAAAACCGCATCAACATTCGTCTCATTCCGCCTGCCCGTGGTCTAATCTTTGATCTTAATGGCCGGCCGATAGCCGCAAACGAACAAAACTACCGCATCGTAATGGTCCGCGAAGATGCAGGCGACGTGGGCGAAATATTAGAGCGATTGACCAAGCTCGTCCCACTTGATCCGCAAGATTTGGCCCGCGCAATGGAAGAAATGCGCCGCCGGTCACCTTTCGTGCCTGTCACAATCGCAGATCGCTTAACATGGGAAGACGTGGCCCGTGTGAATGTGAACGCCCCTGCACTACCGGGGATCACCGCCGAAGTTGGCCTGTCTCGTGTTTATCCATGGGGCGCTGATTTGGGCCATGTCGTCGGCTATGTTGGCCCAGTGTCGGACTACGATCTGTCTCGTATTGATGATCAAGATCCATTGCTGCAAATTCCAAAATTCCAAATCGGTAAAACTGGGGCCGAGAATAAGCTAGAACGTCGCTTGCGTGGCTCCGCAGGAACCAAGCGAATCGAGGTCAACGCCGTGGGCCGCGTCATGCGTGAATTGGACCGCAAAGAGGGTAACTCTGGCGCGGATGTCCAGCTCACCATTGATGCCCGCCTCCAGTCTTATGTCCAAGCCCGCTTGGATAGCGAAAGCGCTGGCGCGGTGGTGCTCGATCTTGAAAATGGAGATTTGCGTGCCGTTGCCTCTGCCCCTTCGTTTGACCCCAACATGTTTGTACGTGGAATTTCCGTCGCCAATTGGCGCGATTTGAACGAGAATAAATTCCGTCCGCTAGCGGCCAAAGCGGTGCAAGGCACCTATCCTCCCGGATCCACATTTAAGATGGTCACAGCACTTGCCGCGTTAGAAGACGGCAAAGTCACGCCAGAAGAAACCATTCGCTGCAAGGGTTGGGTCGATGTTTATGGCACTCGTTTTCATTGCTGGAAGCGCGCGGGCCACGGAAATGTAAACTTGCATGAAAGCCTGAAGCAGTCCTGCGACAGCTATTATTACGAGATTAGCCAACGTGTTGGTATCGACAAAATCGCGGCAATGGCCCGCAAGTTGGGTCTCGGTACGCGGCACGACTTGCCGCTGTCAGCTGTGGCCGAAGGATTGGCCCCAGACAAGGCATGGAAAAAGCGCGTTCGCGATCAAGACTGGCGCATTGGCGATACGGTCAACGCGTCCATTGGTCAGGGCTATGTCCTGTCGTCCCCTTTACAGTTGGCCGTTATGGCAGGCCGCTTGGCGACTGGGCGCGATATTACCCCCCGATTGGTTCGTGCCATCGACGGCGTTGAGGAGCCAAGCGGGCGTGGTGAAGACATCGGCCTGAATGAGAACTACCTGCGCCGCGTCCGTGCTGCGATGGACGATGTATCGAACAATGCGCGCGGCACCGCGTACAGGTCGCGCATCAACGCATCAGACATGAAGATGGCTGGAAAAACTGGCACGTCCCAAGTGCGCCGCATTACCGCAGAGGAACGCAGGACCGGCGTCACCCGCAACGCCGATTTACCTTGGGAACGTCGCGACCATGCGCTGTTCGTCAGTTTTGCCCCTGTTGAGAATCCGCGCTTTGCCGTTGCGGTCATCGTTGAACACGGCGGTGGTGGGTCTACCGTCGCAGCCCCAATTGCCCGCGATATCATGCTGCAAGCCTTGTATGACGGCGAACCCCCGTTGGACGCCTATCCTACATCCGACCGTGGCCGCATTGCCGAACAACAGCGCAAAATCCGCGAACGTGTCCCCCCCGGATCAAAGGGGCAAGATCGCGCATGAGTTATTTAGAGTATAACACCAAATATATCCCCACCGGCTTTCGTAAACTGATGTACATCAATTGGCCGATAATTGTCTTGCTGACAGCTGTCGCAGGCTACGGGTTTATCATGCTGTACTCGGTCGCCGGTGGCTCAGCGGACCCGTGGATGTCCGCGCAAGTCAAACGCTTCGGTGTGGGCATGGTGATGCTTGTCGGTGTCGCAATGGTTCCGATCTGGTTTTGGCGAAATGTTTCGGCTGTTGCATTTGGTGTCTCCGTTTTGCTTTTAGTCGCGGTCGAATTCTTCGGCGCCGTTGGCATGGGTGCTCAGCGCTGGATCGATCTGGGTTTCATGCGGTTACAACCGTCAGAGCTCACGAAAATCACGCTGGTGATGGTATTAGCCGCATATTATGACTGGCTGCCGTCCGACAAAACATCGCGCCCTTTGTGGGTCATTTTTCCTGTATTGATTATCCTGTTTCCGACCTTTCTGGTCCTGCGTCAACCTGACCTTGGCACAGCATTGCTGCTGCTGATGGGTGGTGCGACGATCATGTTTTTGGCAGGTGTGCATTGGGCGTATTTCGCGACCGTGATTGCCGCTGGCGTCGCGGGGCTTGTGGCAATTTTCGAAGGCCGTGGCACAAGTTGGCAGTTGCTCAAGGACTATCAGTACCGCCGCATTGATACGTTTCTCGACCCGTCAAACGACCCGCTGGGCGCCGGCTACCATATCACGCAGGCCAAGATTGCCCTTGGATCCGGTGGCTGGACAGGGCGCGGATTTATGCAAGGCACCCAAAGCCGCCTAAACTTTTTACCTGAAAAACACACCGACTTTATCTTCACCACCTTGGCCGAGGAATTTGGCTTTGTTGGGGCGTTCACGCTGTTAATCCTCTATGTCCTGATCATCACGTTCTGTGTTGCGTCTGCACTGGGCAACAAGGACCGTTTCGCGTCTCTTTTGACCCTTGGCGTCGCCATGACATTCTTTTTGTTCTTTGCCGTCAATATGGCGATGGTCACGGGGCTCGCGCCCGTGGTGGGCGTCCCGCTTCCGCTTGTCAGCTATGGTGGATCGGCCATGCTGGTGCTTTTAATCGCGTTTGGCTTAGTCCAAAGCGCCCATGTTCATAGGCCCCGCTAATGATTAACGTTTTGTTTTCCGCCAAACCCGCAGCTTGGGATGAATACCGGGATCCACTGGAAACTGCTTTTGCCAACGCAGACATGGATGTGTCACTGGCCACGCACCATGCCCCCAATACCGTCGACTACATCGTGTTTGCACCTAACGGCCCCGTCACCAATTTTTCGCCTTATGTGAATACCAAGGGTATACTCAGCCTTTGGGCGGGCGTCGAAACAGTTGTTGATAATTCTACCTTAACCCAGCCTTTAATGCGGATGGTGGACGACAGTTTGACTGCAGGCATGGTCGAATGGGTTGTGGGCCATGCGATGCGCCATCATTTGGGTATGGACGTCCATATCGTCGGCCAAGATGGCGTGTGGCGTGATACAGTTTATCCGCCCTTGGCACGTGCGCGACCTGTAACCATCCTTGGGCTCGGCGCGCTTGGCACGGCCTGCGGTCAAGCGCTGACTGCGTTGGGATTTCCTGTAACAGGCTGGAGCCGCAGTCCGAAATCCGTTGATGGCATTCGCTGTTTGCAAGGTGTCGATGGATTGCGTGATGCGCTAACCGATGCCCAGATTGTCGTGTTGCTGTTGCCCGACACGCCTGCCACTGAAAATACGCTGGATGCGGACACGCTAAATCTTCTGGCCCATGGTGCGTTTGTGATTAATCCAGGCCGTGGTCCGTTGATTGATGACGACGCGCTACTGACCGCCTTGGACAGCGGGCAAGTCGCACATGCCACGCTTGATGTATTCCGCACAGAGCCGTTGCCAACCGATCACCCATATTGGGCGCATCCTTCGATTACGGTCACGCCACACATCGCGTCAACCACGCGCCCAGATACAGCCAGCCGCATTATTGCCGCCAATATCAAGCGGCATCTGGACGGTGGTCAGTTTGAAAATAAAGTCGACCGCACTGCCGGATACTAACGTAAGCGCGGCGGCTTTTCGGGGTCCATGCCTGGTGCTGATGGCGCTTGCGGGTCGTGCAACGCGGGCAGATCAAACCGCAAACCGACCTTTTCAAGATGCGTCGTCAGTTGGTCGTCACTGCGGGCAAACAGCACATCCATTGTGCCAGCTTCGATCCCTGAAAACGTCAGCGCTTCGCCAGCGGCCTTGGCCAGCGCATCCTGTGCGCCGGGAACCGCGTCAATAAACGCCAGCACATGGCCCTTTGCTCCATCCTCATACGTTGCGGCCGCCAGATAGGCGGTTTGGGCAAGACCTGCCGCAATGGCAAGTTTCCGGTCAAGACCAGTGACAACAGCCTCAGGAAGGCCGCGCGGGGCCGACACTTCGGTCAGGCGCGCTTGGGCTTCTTCGGGCGTGTTATCAAGAGTGGCGTGCAGCCAATCAACGGCCTCTGCTGAGATCAACATTGCAGATGGCGCCACATCAAGGTTCAGTGCAAAACCGATGTTTTGCCGCACAAGCATATCGCACAGCACGCGGCCCGACAGCCCTGCATAGGGGACTTCACGGCCAACAAATTGCGCCAAGCGGTCTTCACGGTCAAAAATCAATGCGAACTGCTGATCTTCGATGTCGAACAACTCGGGGGTTATCTTGTCGCCATCTGCCTCCGCGCCCAGCAACATAAACAGTTCAGTATCGGCCAGCCGTTCATAAAATTGCAAACGCTTCGCATCATCATCGGGGGCGGCCTCCATGGCGGCATGGGCTTGGTCTAAATCAGTCATGCCGCATGACTATTCGGTGGGCTACGGGTCGGCAAGTGCGCTTTGGACGCAGGCCTTCAATGTAGGCAAAAGATCGGTCTCAAACCAAGGGTGTTTCTTAATCCAGCCTGTGTTGCGCCACGATGGATGCGGCAACGGGAACACGTTTGGTGCATAGGTCCGCCAGTCCGACACACGTTCAGTGACCGACATTTTTCCGCTTAGGTGCCATTTCTGCGCGTTGCCCCCGATCAACAATGTCAGAGGCGGTGTGCCTATATGGTCCATCGCGGGTTGCCGCCATGTTTTGGCGCAGATTGGCGGCGGCGGTAGATCGCTACCCGCCGCATTATAGCCCGGAAAGCAGAACGCCATCGGCAAAATCGCCACGCGGGATTGGTCGTAGAATGTGTCATCTGTGACCCCCATCCAGTCGCGCAACCGGTCGCCTGACGGATCGGTAAACGGGCGGCCGCTGATTTGTACGCGTGCGCCAGGCGCTTGGCCGGCAATTAAGATGCGAGCGCCGCTATCAAACCACACAACAGGACGCGGTCTGTGGGCTGTCGCCGTCGCGGCAAAGCGATCCGCACACAGCGAACAGGCATAAATATCCGAAAACAGTGTCATATGTCGACTTTAGGACAATGCAGAGACGACACAAGGGGCGGCGAAATTAGAGCTCTACTTCGAATTCGCCTATATTTGGCCACATAGATCCGGCATAGTCACAACAAAGGGAATACCCGCCAAAGTGGTGTTAACCTATTGCCGTCATCAATGGCGGTGCCCACATATGGGTAAAGAGCAGGTAAGTCGTGTTAGAGTTTGTGAATGTCAGCAAGTCCTTTTGGACCGGAACGCAGCGCAAGGTTATCCTTGATCGCGCGTCTTTTCGCGTGGAACTAGGCAATTCACTGGGAATTTTGGCCCCAAATGGCACGGGCAAGACCACGCTGATAAATATGATGGCGGGTCTAGAAAAGCCCGATGAAGGACAAATTCATCGCGGCTGCCGTATTTCATTCCCGCTCGGGTTTATGGGCGGGGTCGTGCACAAGCACACCGCCAAGGAAAATAGCCGCTATATCGCGCGCCTTTACGGCCTTGATCCTGATTACATCGAGGCATTTTGCCGTTGGTTGTGCGGGATAAAAGAATACTTTGATATGCCAATCGGGACCTATTCCAGCGGCATGCGGTCTCGGTTCACGTTTTCGCTATTGTTGGCGCTGGATTTTGACATTTACTTGATCGACGAGGGTATGCCCTCGACCACGGATGCTGAGTTCAATAAAAAGGCAGGGGAAATCCTGCGAGAGCGACTTGAAAGTACGACGGTGATTATCGTGTCACACCAACCTGAGACCCTAGAACGGTTTGCCAAATCGGCAGCGGTTCTGAAAGATGGGCGCATTCATATGTTTGACACATTGGAAGAAGCGAAAGTTCTATATGACTACGAAACCCAAGGCTAAGAAATTCCGCATCCGCCGCGACAGCCCGATGGGCCAAGCAGGTGAGACCAGCGCGCCCGACGCCGCAGCACCAGTGGCCGCGTCGCCCGCGCCTACGCACGCGTCTGCCACATTGGGACCAACCGACTTGGACGCAATCCGCCGTGAGGGCCTGACGGGCCGTCAATTGCGCATGGCCCGCCGCGTCGCCCAAAAACAGGGCCTTGCAGTAACGTCTGATTTTGATGCCGTGAGCCAATTGCGCGCGGCAGGCCTCGACCCGTTTCAGCGCAATACAATCCTAGAACTTGTCGCCCCCGCAGGCGGCGTTCCTGGACAGGGAGGTCCAGCTGCTGTCTCTTATACACATCTCCGAGCCCACGAGACCTCTCTACATCTCG
>CAJXTP010000143.1 GCA_913061335.1 uncultured Loktanella sp. | reverse complement strand
CATTCAGGTATGGTATCGCGCGCGATCATCTCTTCATAGGTAGGGCGTGCGCGGATAACTGCAAATTGATCGCCGTGAACCAGCACCTCAGGGATCATCGGGCGCGAATTATACTCCGACGACATCACAGCACCATAGGCGCCAGCCGACCGGAACGCGACGCGGTCACCGGCCTTCATTTCAGGCATCTCGCGGCCCTTGGCAAAGGTGTCACCACTTTCGCAAATAGGACCGACCACATCGTATGTCGCAGGCTCATTGCCCGGCACGGCCTCGATCAGCGGCACAATATCATGGTGCGCATCATACATTGCAGGGCGGATCAAATCGTTCATCGCAGCATCAACGATCAGAAATTCACGGTCCTCACCTTGCTTGACGTAAATCACTTCCGACACCAGCAGACCGGCATTACCCGCAATCAAACGCCCCGGTTCAATCTCAATCTCGCAGCCCAAATGACCCACGGTATTTTGGATCATCGCACCGTATTCTGTTGGCAACGGGGGGGCCTCATTTGACCGCGTATATGGAATGCCCAAACCGCCACCCAAGTCCAAACGATCAATCGTATGACCATCAGCGCGCAGTTCAGCGACCAGATCAGCAACCTTCAGATAAGCCGCCTCAAACGGGGCCAACTCTGTCAGCTGCGATCCAATATGCACATCAATGCCAACAACTTTTAGGCCCGCCAGATCAGCAGCCATTTTATACACATCACGGGCGCGACTAATCGGGATACCAAATTTGTTCTCGGATTTGCCCGTGGCAATCTTGGCATGTGTCTTGGCATCAACATCAGGGTTCACGCGAATGGTAATCGGGGCAACGACGCCCAATTCAAGCGCAACACGCGACAGCACCACCATCTCCGGCTCGCTCTCAACGTTGAACTGACGAATGCCACCTTGCAACGCGACACGCATCTCGCCCGCCGTCTTACCGATCCCCGAAAACACGATCTTGTCGCCAGACACACCAGCGGCGCGGGCACGACGATATTCACCCTCGGACACCACATCCATGCCAGCGCCCGCTTGGGCCAAAACACGCAACACGGCTTGGTTGGACAACGACTTCATCGCAAAGCAAATCAAATGCGGCATGCCACCCAAAGCGTCGTCAAACAGCTTAAAGTGGCGGGTCAACGTCGCCGTAGAATACACATAAAACGGCGTACCAACGGCCTCAGCGATCTGCGCCAAAGGCACATCCTCTGCAAACAATTGCCCGTCACGATATAAAAAATGGTCCATGCCGAAATCCCCGAAAACCCGTTCCTGAGGGACATATCAGATCAACCGAAAACCCCAACCCTTGTTCTGCATTAGGTCACTGGGCGCGACCGCAAATACAAATACAACGGCAAACCGCAGCTTACGCCAATGCCAAACGTGGCCGGAATGGCGATCAGCGCGATCCAATTGCGGCGCACAGCCACCTCGGACACGATGAACACCGTTAGCGCAATCGCAGCAATCGTCAGATCCCACACCAGACCAGACGTCGCAGCATTCACGTGCCACGCATCCACCATCTTGCTAAGACTGACACCGTTATCAGCAAACCAGCTGATGAAATAATACATCGGATGAATGGCACCCCAAACAGCGAGCCCCAGATATACCCAGCGGATCACAGCGCTATACCCGTGGTTTCAGGCGTCAACGGTTCACCATTCGCGCCACAGGCCGCCAAAAGGCAAATCAACCCAACCGCAAAGATATTACGCATCCAAAACGCCTTTCCACTCGGCAATACGTGCACGGACCTGATCGGGTGCAGTGCCCCCGTAACTGACACGAGACGCCACAGAATTGCGCACACCCAGCACGTCAAAAACGCCATTGGTAATACCAGCATGCACCGACTGCATTTCCGCGAGGGTCAAATCCGGCAAATCTTCGCCCTTGGCCTCGGCCATCGCGACCAAGGTTCCAGTCACATGATGCGCATCGCGGAACGGCAAACCCAATTCACGGACCAGCCAATCGGCCAAATCGGTCGCCGTCGAAAATCCAGTCGCCGCAGCAGCCTCCAGCGACGGCACGTTCGCCTGCATATCCGCAACCATGCCCGACATCGCAGCCAGCGCGAGCATCAGGCTATCAGCAGCATCAAACGTCTGCTCTTTGTCTTCTTGCATGTCCTTAGAATAGGTCAGCGGCAAACCCTTCATCACGGTCATCAAGGCAACATTTGCGCCAAAAATCCGGCCAATTTTGGCACGGATCAACTCAGCAGCATCAGGGTTGCGCTTTTGCGGCATAATCGACGATCCGGTTGACCATTTGTCCGACATTTTCACAAACCGGAACTGGGCAGACGACCAAATAACCAGTTCCTCAGCCAAACGGGACAGGTGCATCGCGCAGATGCTGGCAGACGCCAAAAACTCCAACGCAAAATCACGGTCCGCCACAGCGTCCAGTGAATTGGACATAGGGCGATCAAAGCCCAAGGCCGCCGCCGTCATCTCACGATCAATCGGGAACGATGTACCAGCCAGCGCCGCAGCACCCAACGGCGACGTATTCATCCGCACACGGGCATCGGCAAACCGAGACCGATCCCTTGCAAACATCTCCACATAAGCCATCATATGGTGGCCCCACGTCACCGGCTGGGCGACCTGCAAATGCGTAAATCCGGGCATCACCCAATCAGCACCCGCCTCGGCCTGACCAATCAGCGCGCGCATCAACGCCTCTAACGCCGAATCAACCGCATCACATTGCTCGCGCACCCAAAGGCGAAAATCGACAGCAACCTGATCGTTACGTGAACGACCTGTGTGCAAACGACCCGCTGGCTCACCGATTAAATCTTTCAATCGGGCTTCCACATTCATGTGAATATCTTCCAATGCAGCGGAAAACGGGAAATCTCCTGCTTCAATTTCTGACAACACCGTGAGCAGGCCTTCCCCAATCGCATCCGCATCTTTATCTGTGATGATGCCACATGCAGCCAACATGGCCGCATGGGCGCGAGACCCTGCGATGTCTTGGGAGGCCATACGACGGTCAAAGCCGATGGATGCGTTAATCGCTTCCATAATGGCATCAGGTCCGGCGGCGAAACGGCCACCCCACATCGAATTGGCAGTCTTGGTCATGTTGAAAAGGTGCTTTCATGCGCAAGTTAAAATCAGTTCTGCTTTATACGGCCCTTGGGCTGCTTGCAAACGCAGGGAACGCACAAACCGCCGATCTGGAAACATTACGGGTCGGAGACATGCGCAAGCTGACATTCCATTCCGCACCCATCGCCGGATCAGACGTGGCGTTTATGTCCGAAGACGGAATTGAGATGACCCTCGCGGACTTTAACGGCAAACACATCGTGCTCAATTTCTGGGCCACATGGTGCGCGCCCTGCCGCAAAGAAATGCCTGAATTGTCAGCACTGCAATCCGACCTCGGCGGCGACACGTTCCAAGTCGTGACCGTCGCAACAGGTCGAAACCCGCTGCCCGCGATGCAGAAATTCTTTGACGAAGTCGGCATTGACAACCTGCCGCTGCACACCGATGCGCGGCAATCGTTTGCGCGATCTATGGGGGTGCTCGGCCTGCCAGTAACCCTGATCATGGACCCAGACGGTAAAGAGATCGCGCGACTTCAGGGCGACGCGGATTGGCATTCTGACAGTGCCATCGCGATCATCACGGCGCTCATTGCACCCAACTAAAAACGGCATATGCAAAACTTATACGAAACTTATGCAAAAAATACGGGGATTAAGCGTGTCCAGCAGTCGATGACAGCAGCTCTGGACTGATGCCCAATGTGGCCAATGCAGCCGCCCATTTGGCGTCATTATCGGCGCCAAAAATGATGTCGGGCGCGGCGTCACAGGTCAGCCAGCTATTCTGCACGATCTCGCTTTCCAACTGGCCCTTGCCCCAGCCCGCATATCCAAGCGCAAGCAGCGCCGTTTGCGGCCCCTTGCCCCGCGCGATGTCATGCAAAACATCCATCGTTGCGGTCATGCAAATGTGGTCGGCAACATCCACTGTACCAGCCTCGGTGCGGTAGTCATCGGTGTGTAAAACGAACCCGCGCACGCCTTCAACCGGGCCACCGTAATGGACACGCGCATCGCGCACAGTGCCCTCGACTTCTATCTCAAGCTGTTGAAGTAGCTTAATAAACTTTAGTTTCGGTTGCGGTTTATTGACGATCAATCCCATGGCCCCTTCTTGCGAATGGGCGCACATATAGATGACGGATCGGTCAAAGCGCGGATCACCCATATCAGGCATCGCGATCAGCAATTTTCCGACAAGATTAAAGTCATCTGGGTCCATATCCCTATGACTGGGTGCCGCAAACCTAAGGTGCAAGGGCGGATGTGTCAGTTGGCGCACAAGCATGTGACTTTCAAATGATCACGCGGGTGCGTATTCAGGGAACATGAAAATGCTCACCCTCCTCGCCCTTATGGCCACGCCCGCCTACTCTGGCCCCGCAGATCACAACACAACGCTGACCGTGCTTGCCGGTCCACAAACCAGCCGTGGCAGTGTGATGGCAGGCCTGCGCATCGACATGTCAGATGGCTGGAAAACCTATTGGCGCGCACCCGGAGATGCTGGAATTCCGCCTATAGTTCAATGGGTTGGCTCTACCAATATCGAGTCCATCGCATTCCATTGGCCTGTCCCAGAGGTCTTCAACCAAGACGGCATGCGGTCCATCGGGTACCACGACACGGTGACCATTCCGGTCGAAATATTTCCAAATGACGCAGGCGAAATCCGCCTTTCAGGATCGATCAATATTGGGGTCTGCGACGAAATTTGCGTCCCAGTGAACTTGGAATTCGACACACTCCTTCCCTTGGGCGCGCCACGCGACGCGGCAATCACAGCGGCGCTTATGAACCGCCCAATGACCACATCAGAGGCGTCAGTCGGCACCGTCACTTGCACGCTCATTCCGACATCTGGCGGCATGCAAATCACGACACGGACAGCGTTGTCACAACAAGGCCCAGAGTCAATTATTATTGAAACATCAGACCCTTACGTCTGGGTGTCCGAACCAGATGTGACCCGCACCGCGACGCATATCACGGCCACGTCGGACTTAATCCATGTGGACGGAACCAGCTTTGCGGTTGATCGGTCGGGCATTCGGATCACCGTGCTTGGGCAAGATCGCGCCGTCGACATTCAAGGCTGCACGGCGTCGTGATTATTTGCGGCGTTGATGTTCATCCAAACGCGGCATGATCTCGACAAAATTGCAGGGTTTGTGGCGGTAATCCAATTGCTTAACCAAAATTTCGTCCCAAGCATCCTTGCACGCACCGGGACTGCCCGGCAGCGCAAATAAATACGTCCCATTTGCCACACCACCCGTCGCGCGGCTTTGCACCGCACTTGTGCCAATTTTGGCCACGCTGACGATGGTGAAAACAGTGCTAAATGCATCGATTTCTTTTTCATAAACATCACGGTGCGCCTCGACCGTAACATCGCGCCCAGTCAGCCCCGTGCCGCCCGTGGAAATGACCACATCAATCGCGCCGTCAGCGCACCATTCGCGCAACTGACCCGCAATCACATCACGTTCGTCTTGTACGATCATACGGGCGGACAGAACATGGCCCGCAGCTGCAATCCGGGCGACCAGCACATTGCCGGATTTATCGTCGCTAGCCGTCCGCGTATCGCTCACGGTCAACACAGCAATGCGCACAGGGATGAAGTCTTTCGGCGCGTCAATTTCACTCATTTTAGCCCTTTAGTTTTTCTTGAACAGAAAGCAGATCCGCCCAAGCATCGCGCTTGGAAAGCGGCGTTTGCATCAACTGCGCTGGGTGCATCATTGGCATCGTGGGGCGGCCCAAAACTTCGGCCCACTGACCACGCATTCGCGACACGCCAGACTTACCCAGCAGCATCTGGCAGGCGGTATTTCCCATAAGAATAAGGATATCTGGGTTCACAAGCGCGATGTGTCGCTCCAGAAATGGGGTCAGCGTTGTCATGTCAGCGGGCTTTGGCGGGACCGATCCGGCAGACCACGGGAACGCGGCTGTCAGGTAAACACGGCAGGCCACATCATCATGCGCGACACCCAAATTGATCGCAGCAAACATCTTATCTAACAGCAAACGTCGGTCACCCGCAAACACGGTACCAGCGCGGTCCTCGTCACGTTCGGGTGCCTCGCCAATGACCATAACACGGGCAGCAGCGTCACCCTCGGCAAAGATCAAATTGCGTGCGCCACGTTTCAAATCACAATGATCAAACGCGCCAATTGCGGCCTGCAACGCGGCCAAATCAGGGGCAGCTTCAGCAGCTTTACGCGCCTCTGACACGCTATCCACTTCGACGGGGGCAGGTATCGCTGGCGGACCCTTTGCGACAGGTACTGCGGCGGGCTTGGCCACCGCTTCGGGGACGTCATAGCGGTTCAGCGGCGCGTCCAATATCGCCTCTGTCACGCCCAGCTCGACCTGCCATTCAAGTGCGGCGCGATCTGCCCAATATGTGTCCATAGAATCCATGACACACACAGTAGCGCCAATCGACGTCATGTGTAAGGTCGCGCTTGCCCCAGCCATGCGCGTTTTCTATAAGCACAAAAGGCGAGATTTTAGGAGAAGCGATGACATTCCGCGCGCGGCATCTTTTGGGGATCGAGCATCTTCATCCGACCGAAATCACCACCCTGTTGGATTTGGCGGATAAATACGCTGATCAAACCCGCAATGGGACCGTCGATAAAACGGTTTTGGCGGGTATGACGCAGATCAACATGTTCTTTGAAAACTCGACCCGTACGCAAGCGAGCTTCGAGATCGCGGGCAAACGCCTTGGCGCAGACGTGATGAACATTTCGATGCAGGCCAGTTCGATCAAAAAGGGCGAAACCCTGATTGATACGGCGCTGACGCTGAACGCGATGCACCCCGATCTGTTGGTCGTGCGGCACCCCAATTCGGGTGCGGTCGATCTGTTGGCGCAAAAGGTCAACGGGGCTGTGCTGAACGCAGGTGACGGGCGCCACGAACATCCGACCCAAGCATTGCTGGATGCCCTGACAATTCGCCGTGCCAAGGGACGCCTGCACCGCCTGTCCGTCGCGATTTGTGGCGACGTCGCGCACAGCCGCGTGGCGCGGTCCAACATTATGCTGCTTGGCAAAATGGAAAATCGCATCCGGCTGATCGCGCCGCCGACCCTGATGCCATCGGGCATTGAAGCCTTCGGCGTCGAAGTATTCGACAACATGGAAGAAGGGCTAAAAGACGTCGATGTCGTCATGATGCTTCGCTTGCAAAAAGAACGCATGGATGGTGGTTTCATTCCGTCCGAGCGCGAATACTTCCACAGATACGGGCTCACGGCGCAAAAACTGGCTCATGCCAAACCCGATGCCATCGTTATGCACCCAGGTCCAATGAACCGCGGCGTGGAGATCGACGGCAATATCGCTGACGACATCAACCGCAGCGTGATCCAGACCCAAGTCGAAATGGGCGTCGCCGTGCGCCTGTCTCTTATACACATCTCCGAGCCCACGAGACCTCTCTACATCT
>CAJXTP010000142.1 GCA_913061335.1 uncultured Loktanella sp. | reverse complement strand
TAAAGCGGTTGAGACCCCCGCGCCACACCAACCCGATCCGGCGGGGCTTTATGCCGCGCTTGATCTGGGAACAAACAGTTGTCGGATGTTGATTGCCCAACCCAAGGGTAGTCAATTCCACGTCGTTGATAGCTTTTCGAAGTCGGTCCAGCTTGGGCACGGCCTTGAGAGTACTGGGAAATTGTCGCGTGCGTCGATGAACCGGACGATCAATGCGATCCGTATTTGCCGCCAAAAACTGGATAGGCATGGTGTGAAAAACATGCGCCTTGTCGCGACAGAAGCCTGTCGTCGTGCCCGTAATGGGCAGAATTTTGTGGCGCAAGTCCGCCGCGAAACCGGTTTGACGCTCGAGATTATTCAGCCAGAGGAAGAAGCGCGCCTTGCCGTGATTTCCTGTGCGCCGCTGGTCAGCACCAAGACTGATCAGTTGCTGGTTGTTGATATTGGCGGCGGGTCCACCGAATTGGTCTGGATTGACCTGACAAATGTGCCGCAACGTGAACGCCCGCGGGCGATTATGCGGCTGCATGCGGGGTTTAAGTCTGACCCCGGACCGTTTGCGGCCGCCAAGGTTGTCGATTGGATTTCTGTGCCGCTTGGCGTGGCGACGCTGCGCGATCAGTTCGCAGATGTTGAGGATGACGCAGCACGGTTTGCCCTGATGTCGTGGTTCTTTGAAGAAAGTCTTGAGGATTTCTCGCCTTATGCCGCAGCCCAAACCCGTGAAGGGTTTCAGATTGTGGGCACGAGCGGGACGGTGACGACCGTTGCTGCCAGCCATTTGGGGTTGAAACGCTATGACCGGACCAAGGTGGACGGGCTGCGTATGACGACCGATCAGATTGATACGGTGATCCGCAATTACCTGACGCTTGGGCCAACTGGGCGCCGCGCTGACCCGCGTATTGGCAAAGACCGGCAGGCGCTAATTATGTCGGGCGCTGCGATATTGCAGGCTTTGATGCGGCTTTGGCCGACGGATCGACTGTCGGTTGCTGATCGCGGTCTACGCGAAGGTCTGCTTTATGCGCAGATGTCTGCGGACGGCGTGCTTGAAGATGCGCCTTATTAGGACTAGGTGAGCCAGTATGGCACAGAAACCAACAAAGAATTCATCGGGCCGTGGCCTGCGCGATCTGACTGTTAAGGTCAAAACGGCGCGTGGCCGGACCAATTCGTCGACGCTTTGGCTGCAACGCCAGTTGAACGACCCATATGTGACCCGCGCCAAGGCCGAGGGCATGCGCGGTCGTGCGGCCTATAAGATCATGGAATTGGACGATAAATTCCGGTTCCTAATCCCAGGCGCACGTGTGGTTGACCTTGGCTGTGCGCCAGGTGGTTGGATGCAGGTGGCTGTGCCGCGGATCAATTCGCTTGGTGAAAATAAGCGCAAAGATGTCGGCATGATCTTGGGCGTTGATTTGCAAGAGATGGAAGCGATTCCGGGTGCGGTCATGTATCAGCTTGATTTTATGGCGGATGATGCGGATTTGCAGACCAAAGAATGGCTTGGCGGCGAGGCCGATGTTGTGATGTCTGACATGGCGGCGTCCAGTTGCGGGCATAAGCAAACCGACCACTTGCGCGTTATGGCGCTTTGCGAGGCGGCGGCTTATTTCGCATTTGACGTACTGAGCGAAGGCGGCACGTTCGTGGCCAAGGTTTTGGCTGGTGGCGCTGAGGCCGAATTGAACCGACTGCTCAAGATTAATTTTAAGAAGGTGTCCTATGTGAAGCCGCCTTCGTCGCGGTCAGACAGTTCCGAGAAATTCATTGTGGCGACTGGGTTTAAGGGCCGTTCTTCAGGCGAGATGTAGGCGCGTATGCCAATCGGCGCAGGCGTTTACGAACTGCTCTGACGGCACCCCATCAGTTACAAAGTCACCAACTTCGGCGACCGACCCGATCCGAACGGGGGCTTTGCGCGTGAATTTTGATTTGTCGGCGACAAGGATGCTGGCGCGGGCCGCGTCAAGGATTTGGCGACTAACGCGGACTTCTTGGGGGTCGAAATCCAACAGGTCGCCGGATGGGTCAACCGCGGATGCGCCGATCACGGCGATGTCAACTTTGAACCGTGCAATCGCGAGTGCGGTCAAATCCCCAACCAGCCCTCCATCTGTACGCCGTAAGGTTCCCCCTGCAACAACCACATCACATGATGGATTGCGCGCTAAGATATTGGCAACATTCAAGTTATTTGTCACGATCATAAGGTCGCGGTGTGCGGATAGGGCGTGGGCGACGGCCTCTGTTGTGGTGCCGATGTTCAAGAAGATGGACGCATTATCGGGGATAAGGGCTGCCGTGCGCGCGCCGATCCGCTGCTTGGCATCACGACCAAGTGCGCGCCGGTCATCATAGCCGATATTGCGCACTCCGCTGGGCAAAATAGCCCCGCCGTGCACCCGTTCAAGAAAGCCATCACCGCATAGATCAGTAAGATCACGCCGGATTGTTTGAACTGCCACCCCAAATGTGCCCGCAAGAGCGGTTGCATTTACCTTTCCATCGCGGCGTGCTGCCGCAAGAATGTTACTATGGCGATTGGTTGTTTTCATATGTTCGGTATGCGTTCAATCGAATACAAAATGTTGTTTCCCTTGCGCCTTCTGCGTGTCGGGATAATGTTGCGTCATCGCTTTGAAAGGCTACGGCATATGGCTACGGATTTTGATCTTTTTATCATTGGTGGCGGGATCAACGGAGTTGGCATCGCGCGCGATGCGCAGGGTCGTGGGTTACAGGTTGGGTTGGCTGAAATGTCGGACCTTGGGGCGGCCACGTCGTCTGCATCAACCAAGATGTTTCATGGCGGTCTACGGTATTTGGAGTTCTTTGAATTTGGACTGGTCCGCAAGGCGCTGGTTGAACGTGAAGTTCTGCTATCGGCCATGCCGCACATCAGTTGGCCGATGCGATTTGTTCTGCCTTATCATGAGGATATGCGGTTCGAAGGCGATACGCCGACATCAAAGTTACTGACGTTTTTCATGCCGTGGATGAAAGGGCGGCGCCCTGCGTGGCTCGTTCGGTTTGGTTTGTTCTTGTACGATACGCTTGGCGGGCGTCAGGTTTTGCCCGGAACGCGGACCGTGAATCTGACGACAGATCCGGTAGGTAAGCCGCTGAAGGGTAAGTTTACCCGCGCCTATGAATATTCGGATTGTTGGGTCGAGGATTCGCGGCTGGTTGTGTTGAACGCCCGTGACGCAGCCGACCGTGGTGCACAAATTATGACCCGCACAAAGGTGGTTGAGGCGCGCCGTATTGATGACATTTGGGAGATCACGCTTGAGGGCCCAGACGGCCCCAAGACGGTCACTGCCGCTGGGTTGGTAAACGCAGGTGGTCCTTGGGTTGAAGACATCATTCGCGGTAAAATACATGCGAATGCTACCGAGGGTGTTCGCCTTGTACGTGGCTCTCATATTGTGACTAAGCGGTTGTTTGATCATGATAAAGCGTATTTCTTTCAAGGTGAAGATGGCCGCATTATTTTTGCTATTCCGTATGAGACGGACTTTACACTGATCGGGACTACAGACGCTGAACATACAGATGTGAATGTGAAACCAGTTGCGACGGACGAAGAGCAGGATTATTTGGTGGCGTTTATCAATCAATATTTTGAGGTGCCGGTCACCCGCGCGGATATTGTTTGGACATATTCTGGTGTCCGCCCGTTATATGACGATGGCGTCAAATCTGCGACAGCTGCAACCCGCGACTATGTTTTGACGCTGAACGATGATGGTGCCCCATTGCTGAACATCTTTGGCGGTAAGATCACGACGTATCGTAAATTGGCAGAGAATGCCTTGAAAAAGCTGGGTCATAAGGGGGCTTGGACGGCTGGCGTGCCGCTTCCGGGGGGTGACTTTGCGGTGGATGGCGTTGATAAATTGCATCGCGTGTTAATGGCCGCCTATCCGTTTGTTGCTGAAAGCTGGGCGCGTCGTTTGATCCGTGCGTATGGCACAAATGCCGCTGTGATGTTGGGCGATGCCGAGGCGCAAGCGGATTTGGGTTACGATTTTGGTGCGACATTGACCGCCCGAGAGCTGGATTGGCTTGTGGATCAAGAGTTTGCACAAACCGCAGAAGATGTTGTTTGGCGTAGGTCCAAGTTGGGGCTGCGTCTGACGGCTGATCAGATGGCCGTGATAGATGACTATCTGCAGTACAATACGAGGGAATGACCAATGGCGTATATTCTAGCGATTGACCAAGGTACGACTTCTAGCCGCGCGATAATCTTTGATAGTGAGATGCGCGTGACGGCAAGCGCACAAGAAGAATTCACCCAGCATTTTCCCAAATCGGGGTGGGTTGAGCATGAGGTGTCCGACATTTGGGCGTCAACTGCATCGACCTGTCGAGGTGCGATTGAAAAGGCGGGGATCACTGCCAGCGACATTGCGGCCATAGGGATCACCAATCAACGCGAGACAACATTGGTCTGGGACCGCGACACTGGTGCCCCCATTCACAACGCAATTGTTTGGCAAGATCGTCGCACGTCGGACATGTGTGCCGCCTTAAAGGCCGACGGGTTTGAGCCGGAAGTCACAGAAAAAACTGGGCTTTTGCTTGATCCGTATTTTTCGGGCACCAAGCTGAAGTGGCTGCTTGATAACGTCGAGGGCGCCCGTGCAAAGGCCAAGGCTGGCAAGCTGATGTTTGGCACAGTTGACAGTTATCTGATTTGGAAACTGACGGGCGGCGTGTCGCATGTCACTGACGCCACGAATGCCGCCCGCACCATGTTGTATAATATCCGCGAAGGCCAGTGGGACGCAGAAATTTGCGCCCGCTTTGATATTCCGATGTCGATGCTGCCCGAGGTCCGCGATTGTGCGTCAGATTTTGGCACAACGCGCCCTGATCTGTTTGGTACGTCGCTACCAATTTTGGGTGTCGCAGGCGACCAGCAGGCTGCAACGATTGGGCAGGCGTGTTTCACTCCTGGCATGTTGAAATCGACTTATGGCACCGGCTGTTTTGCGCTGCTGAACACCGGCGATACGTTGGTCCGGTCGCAAAGCCGTTTGTTGGGCACGATTGCGTATCAGTTTGATGGCAAGCCGACATATGCGCTGGAAGGCTCGATCTTTATCGCGGGTGCTGTGGTGCAATGGCTGCGCGACGGGCTTAAGATGATCCGCGAGGCATCTGAGACCCAACCGTTGGCCGAACAAGCTGATTTGGGCCAAGAGTTGTATATGGTACCCGCGTTTACAGGGCTTGGTGCGCCGTATTGGGATGCCGAAGCGCGCGGCGCTATATATGGCCTTACCCGCAATTCAGGCCCTGCCGAGTTTGCCCGCGCTGCATTGGAAAGCGTTGGCTTTCAGACCCGTGATTTGCTGGAAGCGATGAAATCTGATTGGCATGATGCCGAAGACAAGGGTGTGTTGCGCGTGGATGGCGGCATGTCTGCGTCCGATTGGTCGATGCAGTTTTTGTCTGACATTATTGGCGCGCCTGTGGATCGGCCCAAAGTTTTGGAGACAACGGCGCTTGGGGCCGCTTGGTTGGCTGGCATGCGGGCTGGGATTTATCCTGATCAGTCTGGATTTGCGGCGCAATGGGCGCTGGATCGCCGGTTCGAGCCTGCGATGGATGAGGCCACACGCGATCGCCGCTATACCGGTTGGAAAGACGCGGTTAAGCGGACGTTGACATAGCCTCGTCGTAGGCCGCAAATTCCAGTGGTTTGGCGGCGCGCAGATGCGCCTCTACCTCTGGGTCAATCACTGCGGGGATCGTGGGGGACACATTCAGCTGTTTGAGCGTGATCGTTGTTTCGAGCCGTTTTTCGAGGAATGCGATCAAAGCAGGCTGATGTTCGTAGGCAAACAGGTGGGTCGTTTCCCGCTTTCCTTGTTGATCAAATACAAAAGCTGATTGCGACCCTACATTAGCAAAGGGCGCCGGATCGTCTTTGCAATACTCCAGCACGAACGCGTTGAATTTGACGTTTCGCGTGCTGTTTTCATGGCCAACAAGGGAATGACGGTTACGGTATCGATACCAGCTCGACAGCCATTCAACAGGGTGCCGAATGACGGCGATTGTTTCGGGATTCTTGCCGCCAGCCTTTTGGAACATGGGCTGTAAGAATCGCCCGTAGCGGTAAAGTGGAGCATGTTTTATCTGCGGCGGGTCACGTAGAACCATCGCGGCGTACGGCGCTAACGCGCCTTCAATAGCTGTTGTTCCGGTTTTAGGAACGGCGAGGAAAACAAGGTTTTCCTTCCAGAAAACAAGCATTTGGCAGGCTCCGTTGATGTTCTAGTCGTCTATATCTAACCGATAAACAGAATATTAACCACTCTTGACCGATGCTGAATGCAGAAGATTTTAGTTGCAATGTTCATCCTTTGGTCTCATTGGTTAATGGGAACATAAGCGGAACAAAGCAGTAATTGTCGCCCCCCGTGGTGTGTGAAATAAGGACGTAAATAATGGCAACGGCAGGGCTCTTGGATATGATTGATAAAAAGACAGCTGACAAAAAGACAGCGGATAAAGAAAAGGCGCTTGAAAGTGCACTGGCGCAAATCGAGCGTCAATTTGGCAAGGGCTCTATTATGAAGCTCGGTGGTCAAAACCAGATGCCAGCCATCGAGTCGACGTCGACTGGGTCGATTGGTTTGGATATCGCACTTGGCATTGGCGGTCTGCCGAAAGGCCGTGTGATTGAGATTTACGGACCGGAATCATCCGGTAAGACAACCCTGACGCTGCACGTTATTGCAGAAGAGCAGAAAAAGGGTGGCGTTTGTGCGTTTGTTGACGCCGAGCATGCGCTGGACCCGACATATGCGAAAAAGCTGGGTGTGAACTTAGAAGAATTGCTGATTTCGCAGCCAGACACAGGCGAGCAGGGGCTTGAGATCGTTGATACGCTGGTACGGTCTGGTGCCGTGTCGTTGGTTGTGGTTGATTCCGTGGCTGCATTGACGCCCAAGTCCGAGCTTGAGGGCGACATGGGCGATTATTCAGTTGGTGTTCATGCCCGCCTGATGTCGCAGGCGATGCGCAAACTGACCGGATCGATCAACCGCTCTGGCTGTATGGTGATTTTCATCAACCAAATCCGGATGAAGATTGGTGTTATGTTTGGATCACCCGAAACAACAACCGGCGGTAACGCGTTGAAGTTTTATTCATCCGTGCGGTTGGATATTCGCCGTATTGGGTCGTTGAAAGACCGTGATGAAGTCGTCGGTAACGCGACTCGCGTGAAGGTTGTAAAAAACAAAGTCGCGCCACCGTTCAAGCAGGTTGAATTTGACATCATGTTTGGTGAAGGCATTTCCAAGAACGGTGAACTTTTGGATATGGGTGTTAAAGGCGGCATCGTTGAGAAATCAGGATCTTGGTACAGCTACGGTGATGAACGTATTGGTCAGGGCCGTGAAAACTCCAAGATATTTTTGAGAGAAAACCCTGCGATTGCCGATGAGATCGAAGATAAAATCCGCGCGTCGCATGGGTTGGACTTTGATTTGGACAATTCGCCTGACAAAGCTGATCCGAGCATGCTGGAGGATTGATCCGCAGCACTTGAATTTTTGGGGCGCCGTGCACAAGCAC
>CAJXTP010000141.1 GCA_913061335.1 uncultured Loktanella sp. | reverse complement strand
CCGTAGAACATCATCAACGGAGATGTGGGTGGATGTTTGCGCAGGTAAACCCCTGCCATCGCGCGGAAAAAATTGTCACCGACAAGCATGCGGATCACCGGGAATGCGGATTCGAGCGCGTCCGACAGGCTGACTGCAACGTTGTTGCGGTAAACGTCGAACCGCTTGTTTGCTTGACTGCCGTCAGGGTTCAAAAGGCCCGCTGGTACAGGCATTGTCGGGTCAAAAATACCTTTGCGAAATTCGGCTTGAGACACGGTCATACCAGCGCCAATGCGCCGTCTGCGCGAATAAGTTCAGCAGATAGTACGTCCCATTCCGGCACGTCGTTGTCCCATTCGATTAGCAACGGCTTGGGGCCAGATTTCGCGAGCGTGTAATCGAGCAGTGCCCAGACCGGATCAACCACCGCTTTGCCGTGGCTGTCGATCAGCAGGGGCGCGCCAGCTTCGTCTTGGTCCTCGTCGTGACCACCAAGGTGCATTTCGCCAACTGCGTGCAGCGGAAACGCATCGATATATTCTTGCGGTGATGTGTTCAGGTTTGTGGCGCTGACAAAGACGTTGTTGACGTCAAGCAACAGACCACAGCCTGTGCGCTTGGCAATCTGGGCAAGGAATTCTGTCTCGTCCATGTCGGATTCAGAAAATGCCAAATAGCTGGACGGGTTTTCGAGCAACATTTGACGCCCAAGCGTGTCTTGGACTTGATCAATATGGCTGGCGACACGGGCGACTGTGGCCGCAGTATAGGGCAGGGGCAGCAGATCATTTAGAAAATGGCTATCGTGGGTCGACCATGCCAAGTGTTCTGAAAAACTAGCCGGATTAAGCCAGTCAACGAGGTGTTTGAGGCGGGCAAGGTGGTCGGAATCTAATTTGCCTTCTCCACCAATTGAGAGACCTACGCCGTGTACCGAAATCGGAAACTGTTCGGCCAAATGCCGCAGTTGTGCAATCGGGCGACCACCGTCACCCATATAGTTTTCGGCATGTACTTCGAGCCAACCAAGTGGCCCCGGATTTTGGATGATATCCATGTAGTGCTGGGCTTTATACCCAACGCCAACACGAGGGGGGAGCATGTGAGGTTGGGACGCATCAAGCATGGAGATCACCGAAAATTCGAGAGTGGGATGGTGCGGTAAGGTGGACATAAGCCCACCCTACCATCAATTTGCTTACGCAGGAATGTCACGCTCAAGAGCAGTCAACGAACCGGAACGCTCTGGCATGTCGCCCATTGCTTCGATCATTGTTGCTTCGCATGTGCCCGCTGGAACCAGTGTCCAAGCGTTGCCCTGATAATCAACAGTGGATGTACCAGCACAAGTTGTGCCTGGGCCAGCGGCACAGTCATTTGCGCCAGCAAGGGATACGCCAAAGCACTTTTCTTCGCCAGCAGCGGCTGCGTTTGTTGCAATACCAGCAACCGCAGTTGCGACGGCGGATGCCAGAACGAGTGTTTTTGAAAGATTGGACATAGGTAATTTCCTTATAGATCTTTGGGTTATTCGCATGAACGCTTGGTTGCGTTGTCCCAACACTAGCTGTCTGAGCATCCCATAAGCCACTCACAGGACCGTGCATCGCGGTTCCGTGAGGACGCGTTATCTGGAGATGTGTGGATACAGGCCGCCACAACCCCCAATGCCCTTAAAAACAAAGAACCCGCCGATGGTGACATCGACGGGTTTGTTACAGGTTCCAGCGCTGGAATGTTACAACTGATCAGGTGGGGTCGCGGCCTTACCAAGTTCAGCCACAATTTCTGCAAGAGATGTTACAGACGTTTTGTTTTCACCCAAGCGCCGCACGCTGACGGTTTTTTCCTCAACTTCACGCGCACCAAGGGCAAGAATGAACGGCACCTTACCAAGACTGTGTTCGCGGACCTTATAGTTGATCTTTTCATTGCGCAGATCGACTTCGGCGCGCACACCCACGGCCTTGAGCGCTGCGACGACTTCAAGCGCGTAATCATCAGCGTCCGATATAATCGTTGCGACAACCACCTGACGCGGGGCCAGCCAGACAGGCAGCTTGCCTGCGTGTTCTTCGATCAAGATGCCGATGAACCGCTCGAATGATCCCAAGGTCGCGCGGTGCAGCATAAACGGCTGATGCTTATTGCCGTCTTGGCCGACGTAAGATGCGTCAAGCCGCTCTGGCATGTTGCTATCAACCTGAAGCGTGCCGCATTGCCATTCACGGCCAATCGCGTCGGTCAGCACGAATTCGAGTTTAGGCCCGTAAAACGCGCCTTCACCTTCTTGGATGTCAAATTCGTGGCCAGCAGCGCGGCAAGCATTGCCCAAAGCCGCTTCGAGGTGATCCCATGTCGCGTCAGAGCCGATCCGCTTTTCAGGGCGGGTCGATAGCTTGATCGCCCAATTGGTGAACCCAAGTTCAGTGTAGATCGCGTCAAGAAATGCGATGAATGTCTCTGTCTCGCTCTCGATCTGCTCTTCGGTGCAAAAGATGTGGCCGTCGTCTTGGGTGAAGCCACGCACACGCATGATGCCGTGCAACGCGCCGGATGGTTCATAGCGGTTGCACGATCCAAATTCGGCCATCCGCAATGGTAGGTCACGGTAGGATTTCATTCCTTGGTTAAACACCTGAATGTGGCAGGGGCAGTTCATCGGTTTCAGCGCGTTGATGGATTTCTCGCGCGCATGATCTTCGTCGACTTCAACGATGAACATGTTGTCTTGATATGCTTCCCAATGGCCGGATTTTTCCCACAATTGGCGGTTCACAACTTGAGGCGTGTTCACCTCAACGTACCCACCAGCGCGCTGGCGGCGGCGCATGTAGTCTTGCAGCTCTGTATATATAGTCCAGCCGTTGGGGTGCCAAAACACCTGACCGGGGGCTTCTTCTTGCATGTGGAACAAGTTCATTTCGCGGCCCAGCTTGCGGTGGTCACGCTTTGCGGCTTCTTCCAAACGGTGAAGGTGCTGTTTCAGTCCTTCTTTGTTGGTAAATGCAGCGCCGTAAATCCGTTGCAGCATTGTACGGTCACTGTCGCCACGCCAATAGGCACCTGCGATCGACATCAGCTTGAACCCGTCCGCAGGGACTTGGCCAGTGTGCTGCAGATGCGGTCCACGGCACAGGTCTTGCCAGTCGCCGTGCCAATACATGCGCAGAGGCTCGTCGCCCGGAATGCTTTCAATCAGCTCGACCTTATACGGCTCGCCCTTGTCTTGGTAAAATTGGATCGCGCGGGCGCGGTCCCAGATTTCGGTGCGTACAGGCTCGCGCTTATTGATGATCTCTTTCATCTTCTTTTCAATCGCAGCAAGGTCGTCGGGCACAAATGCCTCTTTGCGGTCAAAGTCATAGTACCAGCCGTCTTTGATCACCGGACCGATGGTGACCTGTACGTCTGGCCACAGTTCCTGCACTGCGCGGGCCATAATGTGCGCAAGGTCATGGCGGACCAATTCCAATGCAGGCTCGTCGTCCTTCATGGTGTTGATCGCAATGGCGCTGTCGGCGTCAATAGGCCACTGCAAGTCCCAGTGGGCGCCGTTCACAGTTGCGGAAATCGCCTTTTTGGCCAAGCTGCTGGAAATGTCAGCGGCCACAGCGGCGGCAGTAATTCCAGCGTCATAATGACGTGCGTTACCATCGAGGAATGTAAGTGAGATTTGGGCCATCAGCGGGCTCCTCGTCAGTTTGACGCCTACTAAGCGTCCGGTTGCGGGTTATGTCGGGCCTAAATGGCGATAGGCTGCGCGACTGTCAAGAATGTGCTGTGGTTTGCTTTCAGGAACACATTTAGTACGCTTGCATTCCCTTAAGGATTAGCAACTTATAGGTGCAATTTAATTTTGGAGAGATTTTATGAATTCACCGACGTTTGTAGCAATTACAGGACTGACATTTTTGACCGCGTGTGGTGGATCATCCAGTGGCCCGTTAAGCTTTTCCGAGGCATTAGGCGAAGTACAATCTATCTAATATGAGGCCGAAAGTTGGGAGCAGACGCCCAGGGCTGACCTGAAGGTAACAGGCTCTGCCGAATATGCTGGATTTTTTATGGTGACAGAAGAAGGCGTCGTGGGTGACGTGCGTTACGATGGTGTAGACTATGATTCACACAGTACAGATGGTGGTAACTATATCGCTTTTCACGCCATTGGCGAAGCGACTGTCGCCGTTGATTTCGAAGAAGAAACTATTTCGGGAAGCGCTAGTAATTTTTATGAAGTGGACTTGGATACCGTTGATTTATATGCGGCTGATGAACTCTATGATAATGCGGAAGGCACTGCAATAGCGGGTAGCTTTGATATAATTGATGGTGGTTATGGCGTCGAGGGAACCTTGACACATGTGAATGGCACAGTGGTTATCTACGGTGCCGATTTGGATTACGCCGACTTTTTTGGCGCCGATTCTGAAGTTTTTGTGTATGAGGCTGATGGTATATCTTCGGTCGGCGGGGATGTTCGTCATTCAGCATATATCCTTTTTGCAGGGCATGACACGTCCGCAAGTGACTAATTTCTTTGCCTAGAGATGAATAGTCGCAGTGTTTGCTGCGGCTTTTTTTGCTGTTATGAAGGGCTTCTAATTTTCTGGAGTCTGAAATGCTAAAGACCTTTATGACCCACCAAGGTCGCCGCATCGCTTATCATCTGACCGACGGGGTTGGCCCTGCTATCGTTTTCCTCGGTGGCTTCAATTCGGACATGGGCGGCACAAAGGCCGTGCATTTGGAAGCATGGGCGCGCGCGCAAGGTCGCGCATTTTTGCGGTTTGATTATTCCGGCCACGGCGAAAGCTCTGAGGCGTTCACAGATGGATGTATCGGCGACTGGTTTGAGGATGCATGTGCAGCTATCGGGTTGGTGTCTGGGCAGTTGATATTGGTTGGCTCGTCTATGGGCGGTTGGATATCGCTTCTGGTAGCGCGCACCATGCCGGACCGGATCGCCGGATTGCTGACGATCGCCGCCGCACCTGACTTCACCGAGGACAGCATGTGGGCCGGATTTGATGCAGACCAAAAGGCGCAGCTTGCGGCCGAAGGGCAGGTGGCTTTGCCGTCCGACTATGGTGACCCCTACATCATCACCAAGCGCCTGATCGAAGACGGGCGCGATCATTTGGTGTTGCGTGATCCACTGTCGCTGCCGTTTCCGGTTCGGTTCCTGCAAGGAACAGCGGATGCGGATGTCGACATGGCTGTGGCGCTCCGATTGCTCGACCACGCGCAGGGCCCTGATATGCGCCTGACGCTTGTCGATGGGGCAGATCATCGGTTCTCGGATGAGGCTTGCCTTAATCTAATCACGACAGCTGTGGCGGACGTAGGATGCGTTTAAACGCATCTTGCGACATCTCGGCGATCACGAAAATCGACGACTGGCTTGCTGCACAAGAATCCGCGGTGCCAAATCTGCGCCCTGACTGCGCCAAGAATGTTGTGTGGGCTGGCGAAAAAGACGCGCAAACGGATATTGCAGTTGTGTTCATCCACGGCTTTTCCACGAGCTACCATGAAATCCGCCCGCTCCCCGATTTGGTGGCCAAGGCGCTTGGGGCAAATCTGTATTTCACACGTTTGACAGGGCACGGCCAAGATGGGGCGGCCATGGGGCAGGCCAGCCTTGAGGCTTGGCAGGTAGATGTGGCAGAGGCGCTGGGCGTTGCACGTGCCATCGGTAAACGGGTTCTGGTCATCGGCTGTTCAACGGGGTGCACATTGGCTGTGGATGCCTTGGCCCATGGGGCAGATGTTGCTGGTTTGGTTTGCGTATCGCCGAACTTCGGTCTGACCCACCGTATCGGGCAAACCTTGCTTGATCTGCCTTATGTCCGGCATTGGGGGCACTTGATCGCGGGTAAAAACCGGTCATTGGATGTGCACAGCGCTGCGCATGCGGCATATTGGACAACCAGCTATCCAACCCACGCCGTATATGTGATGGGCGATGCGGTGCGCGCAGTTCGCAAGGCTGACCTGTCAGGCATTAGTGCGCCCGCATTTTTGGCCTACAATCCAGCGGATCAAGTTGTTAGCGCCAAGCAAACGGAGCGTGTCATGGCGCGCTGGGGCGGTCAGGCTACGGGTCATAAGCTGATGCAAGGGGCGGACGATGATGCGATGGGCCATGTGATGGCGGGCGATGTATTCAGCCCTGCGCAGACCGAACCGCTTGTTGCGGCAATATTGCGCTGGTTTGAACCCATCAGGCGGGCATAAACCCTTGCGATGCGAGTTTTGATTGGCCAAAGTCGCTGTAAGAATGGCAGGGGCAAATCAGTATGAAATATCAAAGGCGCTGGGCATGATTGAGCCGTTGGTTTTGATTCCGCCGATGATGTGCGATGCGCGGGTATTTTATGCGCAACTTGCTTCTTTGTCGGCAAATATCCCAATAACATTTGCCCCGATCACGGGTGGCGAACGGATGGAAGAACTTGCGTCGCAAATCCTGACATGGTTGCCGCCGAAATTCGCGTTGGCGGGCATGGGTATGGGCGGCATGGTCGCAATGGAAATCCTGCGCCGCGCGCCCGAACGTGTGACGCGCGTGGCCTTTATTGCCACCAATGCACAATCTGATACGCCGGAAGTTGCAGCCATGCGCGAACCAAATATCATTGCCGCTAAATCGGGCCGTCTAGACGATGCGATGCAATCAGAGGTGAACCCGGCGTGGTTGTCGCCCGGCCCATACCGGATGGATGTGGTGTCATTGCTGTCTGACATGGCCCAAGCGCTTGGACCCGATGTCTATGTGCGTCAAAGTCGTGCGATGCAGCGGCGCAAAGACCAACAAAACATTATGCGCCGGATCAAGCAGCCGGCGTTAGTGATGTGTGGTGACCATGACGGGCAAAACACGCAGCGGCGACACGAATTTATCGCCGAACTGATCCCTTACGCAAAGCTAGAGGTGATCCCCAACGCTGGCCATATGCCAACCTTGGAAAACCCCGATGCGGTGACCGTGGCCCTGCGCGCATGGATGCGCCAGCCGCTGGTCTTGCGTTAAGCTGCTGCGTTTTTGTTCGCTGCTTTTGGCTTTGCCTCGCCTGAATTTGCATCAATAAAATCAAGCACAAGCGGGCGGATATTATTGCGCCAGCTGCCACCTGCAAAAATGCCGTAGTGACCTGCACCTGGCTCTAAGTGTGCGGCTTTTTTACTGTCGGGCAGGCCGGTAAGCAGATCAAGCGCCGCAAGACATTGGCCAGGCGCCGAGATGTCATCTTCTTCGCCTTCGACGATCTTCACCGCAACGGTGGTAATTTTGCCAATGTCGACCTTGCGGCCAGCGACGGTGAAATCATTGCGCGCGATGTCGCGGTTTTTGAACACACGCTCAACCGTGGATAGGTAGAATTCGGCAGGCATATCCATCACGGCCAAGTATTCGTCGTAGAATGCGTTGTGCTTGTCATGCTCGGAAGATTCGCCCTTGGCGGCGCTCGCGATCTGTTTGGTAAAAGCGGTTTTGTGGGTTTCCGCGTTCATTGAGATGAACGACGCAAGCTGCAAAAGGCCAGGGTAAACCGTGCGACCAACGCCAGCGTGATTAAAACCAACGCGCTGGATCATTGCTGTCTCTTATACACATCTGACGCTGCCGACGAATAGAGAGGTGT
>CAJXTP010000140.1 GCA_913061335.1 uncultured Loktanella sp. | reverse complement strand
AAAATCCACCATGTCAGCGGCACAAATAACAGTGCGATATAGACCAGTGCCGTATGTCCCGAGATAAGTTCATAGTAGATCGGCCCAAAGACAGGCACCTCGCGAAGGGCCTCTGCAAATGGCAGTGTGATCGGTTCAAATCGTGCGGCCCCCGCCAATTGCGGTGTGCGTCCGCCTTGGCCAAACCAGCTTTGCGCCACAACGACGGTCATGCCCGCAGCCAAAAAGTTAATCGCCACGCCGGAGATCAGCTGGTTCCCACGGAACGTGATCGATGCCAGCCCGTGGATGCCTGACAGCAGCAGGGACGCAAGGATACCAGCGCCAAGCCCGACCCAAGCCGACCCAGATGTATAGGCTACGGCGGCGGACAGGAATGCTGCCGCCAGCATTTTCCCTTCGAGCCCGATATCAAAGATACCGGCCCGTTCCGAGAAAAGACCTGCAAGACATGCTAGCAGCAACGGTGTGGAAAGGCGGACAGTGCTGTCCAAAACTTGAAGAACTGTTAGAAGATCCATTATGCTGCCTTCCGTTTGCGGCGTTTGAGGGCAAGGAACACCCGTTCCAGCGGTGCCCGCACCATGTCATCAAGCGCGCCTGTGAATAGGATCACGAGGGCTTGGATAACGACGATCATTTCGCGTGGAATTTTTGTCCAGAGCGCCAGCTCTGCGCCGCCTTGGTACAAGAACCCAAATAACAGCGCCGCGAGGAACACCCCAAACGGGTGGCTGCGCCCCATAAGTGCGACGGCGATGCCGATGAAGCCCGCGCCCTCGACGGCGTTAAGGACCAGCCGTTCAGCCTCGCCTTGCACGTTATTGATTGCCATCATGCCCGCAAGCCCACCGGAGATCATCATCGAGATCATGATGATTTTGGTTGGGCTGATGCCCGCATATTTTGCCGCTGATTCAGAATGCCCAAATGCGCGGATTTCATAGCCGAGCTTGGTTTTCCAGATCAGTGCCCAGACTGCAACGCAGGCCACAATCGCGACAAAGAACGACACGTTTGCAGGTGCGCCGCGGAACAATGCGGTTTCCCCAAAGCTAAACATGTCTTGGAACGATGGCAGGTGTGTTGCTTCGGGGAATTTACCCGTTGCTGGTTCCATCGACCCTTTTGGTTTTAATGCGCCGATTAGTAGGTAGTTGAGCAAAGCTGCAGCGATAAAATTGAACATGATCGTTGTGATCACGATGTGGCTGCCGCGTTTGGCTTGTAGAAACGCAGGGATAGCTGCCCATGCTGCGCCAAACACCGCCGCCGCAAGAATGCCGCCCAGCAGCGCCAATGACCAATGAGGCCACGGCACATACAAGCAGATCAATGCGACGCCTAAGCCGCCAACCATCGCCTGACCTTCGCCGCCGATGTTGAACATGCGGGAGTGGAACGCGACGGATACCGCAAGTCCGGTAAAGATGAAGTTGGTGGCATAATACAGCGTATATCCCCAGCCATACGTCGACCCAAGTGCGCCTTTGACCATCAGTTTTAGCGCCTCGACGGGGCTTTCACCGATGGCGAGGATCACCAGAGCCGAAATAAACGCGGCGAGGATCAAACTGATCAACGGAATAAGGACCACATCGGCCCACTTTGGCATCGCATCCATTACGCGGCTTCCCCTTTGTTCATGCCGGCCATCATCATGCCAAGCTCTTTTTCGTCAGTGTCTTGCGGTAGCCGTTCGCCCATCATTCGTCCGTCAAACATGACGGCGATGCGGTCGGATAGGGCCAAGATTTCTTCGAGTTCCACCGAGACAAGCAAGATTGCTTTGCCTTGGTCACGCAGGGCGACGATTTGTTGGTGGATAAATTCGATTGCGCCAATGTCCACGCCGCGTGTCGGTTGCCCAATCAGAAGCAGGTCTGGGTTGCGTTCAATTTCACGGGCCAAAACGATCTTTTGTTGGTTGCCGCCGGAAAATGACTTGGCCGCGAGGCGTGGGTCGGGCGGGCGCACATCGAACCGTTCCATTTTACCAATCGTGTCGGCCTTGATTGCGGCATTGTCCATAAACATGCCGTTCTGGTATTTCGGGTCGTGGTGATAGCCAAAGGCCACGTTTTCCCAAGCGTGATAGTCCATGATTAGACCTTCGCGCTGGCGATCTTCGGGGACGTGGGCAATGCCACGTTCGCGCCGCGACCGCCCGTCTGATTTCGCGCCCGTCAGGTCGATCGGCTGGCCATTAACTATGATTGTGCCAGTACCTTTTTCATAACCGCCAAGCACTTCGAGCAATTCGGATTGCCCGTTGCCAGACACGCCCGCGATCCCAAGGATTTCACCGGCACGCACGTTAAAGCTTACGTCTTTGACGCGATGCACGCCTTTTTCATCGGTGACATTCAGGTTTTGCACATCAAGGATGACGTCGCGCACTTGTGCAGGTGCCTTTTCGACTTGCAGCGAAACCTTGCGGCCAACCATCAGTTCGGCCAGCTGTTGCGGGCTAGTTTCTGACGTTTTCACAGTTGCGGTCATTTCGCCACGCCGCATCACGCTGACAGTGTCGGTGGTGTCCATAATCTCGCGCAGTTTGTGGGTGATCAGGATGATTGTCTTACCCTCGCGCTTGAGGTTCTCGAGGATGCGGAACAGGTGGTCGGCTTCCGCAGGGGTCAGCACGCCAGTCGGTTCATCAAGGATCAAGATGTCGGCACGACGGTACAACGCCTTGAGGATTTCAACCCGCTGCTGCATTCCGACGCCGATGTCTTCGATGATGGCGTCAGGGTCGACGTTCAATTCGTATTCATCGGCCAGCGCCTTGAGTTCGCGGCGCGCACGGGCCAGCGAGGGGCGCAAAAGCCCGCTGTCTTCTGCCCCAAGCACGACGTTTTCAAGGACAGTGAAATTTTCGACCAACTTAAAGTGCTGGAACACCATGCCGATGCCCGCCGCGATGGCGGCTTGGCTGTCGGGGATCGCGGTTTTCTGACCGGAGATGAAGATTTCACCAGCGTCGGCCTTATAAAATCCGTAGAGGATCGACATGAGCGTCGACTTGCCTGCGCCATTTTCACCGATAATTCCGTGAATTGTGCCGGGCATCACGCGGATCGAGATGTCTTTGTTGGCTTGCACAGGGCCAAAGGATTTGGAAATACCTTTGAGTTCAATTGCGGGAGCAGTTGTCATTATGCGACTCCCATTCCAGCAAAGCCAACCATGCGGGTGATTTTGCCATCGGCGTTCAGATCAACGATGTATTGTCCGTTTTGGCTTTTCTCGCCGGCGCCGAATTGCACAGTTGCGCGGACAAAGTTTAGCGTCGTGGATTCGTTGGTCACGGTGACAGGCATGCCCATTTTGGCGAACATCCCGACATATTCTGACATCGCAACGACGTCGGTCATCGGTGCCTCTGTGCGTGGGTCCACGTAGAACGCCCCGTCAGCGATTGCGCCAGAAATGAGTGCCACGCGGGTGTCAGCATCAGTTTGTGTCCAGGCGGCGAAAAAGTCGTCGATCGATTTTGTCATCGTGTCGTCCCCTTAAATGAAAGGGGCCGCGCCGTCGCCAGCGCGGCCCAATTGTTTACCAATCAGAACGATTTAGAAGTCGAGTGATGGGCAGGTTTCGTCAGAGTTGTAGTTGTGAACCATGATGTCGCCCGCGATGATGGACGCCTTGGCGGCTTCAACAGCAGTAGACATTTCGGCTGAGATCAACGCGGCGTTGTTCTCGTCAACTGCGTAACCTACGCCGCCGTTCGCAAGACCCATGACATTGAAGCCAGCTTCAAGATCAGCACCTGCAGTGAACGCATCGTAAACAGCATTATCAACGCGCTTAAGCATGGATGTCAGAACTTTGCCTGGGTACAGGTAGTTCTGGTTGCTGTCGACGCCGATGGACAACATGTCGTTGTCGGCTGCGGCCTGCAGAACGCCAACGCCAGTACCACCAGCGGCTGCGAAGACAACGTCAGCGCCTTGGGATTTCTGCGCCAGTGTCAGCTCGGAGCCTTTTACCGGATCGTTCCAAGCCGCAGGTGTTGTACCTGTCATGTTTGAAATCACTGTTGCGTCTGCGTTCACAGATTTCACGCCTTGGGCGTAGCCACATGCGAAGTTACGGATCAATGGGATGTCCATGCCGCCAATAAAGCCAACGGTGCCTGTTTCAGACGCCATCGCAGCCAGCATGCCGACGAGGTAAGAGCCTTGCTCTTCAGAGAAAACAACCGAACGTACGTTTGGCTGGCCAACGACCATGTCGATGATCGCGAATTTAGTGTCAGGATAGTCTGCTGCAACTTCATCCAGTGCAGTTGCGAAAGCAAAGCCTGCCATCACGATTGGGTTGTTGCCGTTTTCAGCAAAGCGGCGCAAAGCCTGCTCGCGCTGTGCATCGGACTGCAGTTCAACTTCATCGAAGGAACCGCCAGTTTCGTCGGCCCAGCGCTGTGCGCCAGTGAATGCGGATTCGTTGAACGATTTATCGAACTTGCCGCCAAGATCAAAGATAAGCGCCGGGTCAGCAAGTGCTGCGCCAGCGGTGAGGGCCAAAGCAGCGGTTGCGCTGAACATTTTGGTCATAAGGGTCATTATGGTGTCTCCCAGACGTTGATTGAGGGAGGGGTCGAATGACCATCCCCCCGAATAGCCGAGCCGATCTATGCCGGTTCATCACAAGATAAGGCCTTGTCAGTTCCCAAAGATCAACCATTTTTTATGAATGCTTGCTAATTATTTGACCTTTTGGTCAATAATGATAAGCTGGACAAGTTACCGTCGGGATCAAAATTCCAGCCGTAGAATATCCGCGCCAATTTTACCGCCGTCCGTTGTGTCGTAATACCGTGGCCGGTGCCCAGCTTTACGAAAACCTTGGTTGTAATACAAAGGCTTAGCTGCATCGTTGATTTCGGACACTTCAAGGAATATTGATGCGACATCTTGCGTGCGGGCTTGTGCAATGAACTGCATTAGCAGCGCGCGCGCGTAGCCCCGACGTTGGTGGTTTGGATGGGTTGCGACCGTAAGTACTTCTGCCTCATCCCCAATGATCCGCCCAAGAAGGAATGACTGCGCGTCACCACAGAGAATCATCCCCCGTTGTTTCAGCAGGTCCGTGAATTCCGATTCTGACCATGGGCGTGTTTGCGTAAAGGCCGCCGCGTGGGTCTGCGCAAGGTCTGCTGGCGTCATGGTAAAATCGTCGGCGGCGCATCTCGCGGCGGGGCGGCGTCGGCGGCGCGCACATAAAGCGGAGCGGGGGGCGTGAATTGCTTTGTCGCAAATTTATGGGTGGCTATGCGCACAATTGTTTGTGGGATATCCGTTAATTCGCCATCAAGGCCGATCAGCGGGATGGTTTCATCCTGCTGTGTTTCCATATTTTCGAAAGTCAGATGCTTGGGCGGTGCCGATGCTTGCCCGTTCTCAAATAGCTGAAGATAACTTGTCGCTCTTGGTGCCGGTACACTGACAAATTGTGGGCGCTGGTCTTGGGTGGAGTTCGCGCCACGCACCAGTTCAAAGCTAGAGACACCAATCGCGGGGATACCAAGCCCAAGCGCAAGACCACGTGCTGCTGATACACCAATACGGATGCCTGTAAAATTGCCCGGCCCGATGCCAACCGCAACTGCATCTAGATCGGCCCAGTCGAAACCTTCCTGATCAAGCAATTCTTGCAATAGCGGCATTAGCCGTTCGGCTTGGCCCTTGGCCATATCCTCATAGACATGCGCGACATTGTCGTCGCCCCATCTCAGCGCGACAGCGCAGTGATGGCCCGACGTGTCGAAGCCAAGAATGACGGGTTGAGCCATAGTTTAAGCCGCGACGGGGCGCACTTCGACGACTTCTGGGATGTAGTGGCGCAGCAGGTTTTCGATACCCATTTTCAGGGTCAGCGTGGACGATGGGCACCCAGCGCAAGCGCCTTGCATGTGCAGGTAAACGATGCCGCGCTCAAAACCGTGGAATGTAATGTCGCCGCCATCTTGGGCCACCGCGGGGCGGACCCGTGTATCTAGCAATTCTTTGATCTGATCCACAATCGCGCCGTCTTCGCCGGTATGTTCAGCGTGGCCGGACGCAGGTGAATGGTTCTCTGCAATCACGGGCTGGCCGGATTGAAAATGTTCCATGATCGCACCAAGGATCGCTGGTTTGATGTGATCCCATTCAGTGTCTTCATTTTTGGTCACAGTCACAAAATCGGTGCCAAAAAATACGCCAGTCACGCCGCCTACTGCAAAGATGCGTGCAGCCAGCGGGGAATGTGCGCCCGCCTCTGGTGTCGGGAAATCCGCTGTGCCCATATCCAGAACGTTCTGGCCTGGCAGGAACTTCAGCGTCGCAGGGTTTGGTGTAGATTCGGTTTGGATGAACATCAGGTCAGCCTTTCATGTGTCAGGCAGATATGCGCCCGCAGGGGCGTTTCGTCAAGGTTTGGAATGATTCTAACTTAGGTAATCGCCTCAAGCCGCTCTTTTGACAGATCACCAGGTACAATTGTGATCGGCACAGGCAAGCTGCCGGATTGCCGCGACAGGGCGGTCACAAGTGGGCCGGGGCCTTTGTTGTCGGTGCCTGCGCCCAAGACCAAAACCCCGATGTCGGTGTCTTCATTGATCTGCGCCATAATCTCGGTCAGCGGTTCGCCTTCGCGGATGACAAGTTCTGGGTCGATGTTCTGCTTGTCACGCATCCACTTTGCGAAAACCTCAAAGTGGACCTCGATCCGCTCGCGGGCTTCTTCGCGCATCAATTCACCAACGCCGATCCAGTGGTTAAATTCTTCGGGCTCAATGACCGACAAAACGGCAACGCCGCCACCCGAATGGGCAGCGCGCATCGCGGCAAAGCGCATTGCGTTCAGGCATTCGCGGCTGTCATCCAATACGACGAGAAACTTGCGCATGGTATATTCCTCAAGTGGTTCAGGGCAATTGTGACCCACAGCGCGCTGACTGGCAACCGTTAGCTGCGTAGCATGCCAACGATGTCATAGGTTTTGCGCAAGATCGGTTCAGCGATTTTGCGCGCACGTGCTGCGCCGTCACCCAAGACGCGATCAATCTCGGCGGGGTCATCCATGAAGCGGGCCATCTCAGTAGAAATGGGGGCCAATTTGGACACAGCAAGATCGGCCAACGCGGGCTTAAAGCGGCCCCATTGTGCGCCCGCATATTCCGCCATCACGTCCGCAGGTGTGACGTCGCTCAACGCTGCGTAAATTTCGACCAGATTGCGTGCTTCGGGGCGATCAGCCAACCCTTCGACGGTTTCGGGCAGCGGTTCTGGGTCGGTTTTTGCCTTTTTGAACTTTTTGGCGATTTTGTCGGCATCGTCGGTCATGTTGATGCGTTCCATATCGCTTTCACCCGATTTGGACATCTTTTTGGTTCCGTCGCGCAGGTTCATCACGCGGGTCGCGGGGCCGTCGATCACTGGGGTGGTTACAGGAAAGAAGTCCACCTTGTAGTCGTGGTTAAACTTGGCCGCGATGTCGCGAGTTAGCTCGACGTGCTGTTTCTGGTCTTCGCCGACGGGCACATGCGTTGCGTGGTACAGCAGAATGTCAGCCGCCATCAGCGTCGGGTAGGAATAGAGGCCCACTGACATCTTCTCAGCATTCTTGCCGGCCTTGTCCTTGAACTGGGTCATC
>CAJXTP010000139.1 GCA_913061335.1 uncultured Loktanella sp. | reverse complement strand
GGAAAGGGCGGCACATAGGCCGTTGAAGTTCATCTTCACTTGGACACCCTTGAGATGGTGCGCGCTATACTTGGCCCGGTGCAAATCTTATCGACGCCTAAATTTACATACCTCGTGCAGGTTGGCTTGTGACTTCGCGCCGCGGTGCATAGCCTGTAGGGAAGGGGGCGCAATGCTGGGTGCTATTTTACGAAATGTAGGGCGAAATTATTTGGACCTGTCATTGCGTACAGGGGCTGGACTGCGCGTGCGCGTATACGAGCGCCCTGGTGTGTGGATGGAGCCTGCGCTGCTTGATGCTTTGCGCGCTGATTTGAACGCCGTCGCAACCCAATGCCTGCCGGATGAGCAATTGGATTATGGCGTGTTTGACCCCGCATCCGATGCATTGAACCGATCGATTGTTACGGTCGTCTCTGATGACACCGGCCGTCCGATCGCGATCAATGCACTTGCACTCATGGAATTGGATATACAGCCCGAAGCGGTTGAAGTTTTGCACCTTGGTCTTGTCATGGTTGTCCCTGATCAACGTCAACAAAAATTAAGTTGGGTCCTTTATGGCCTAACGTGTTTCTTGATCTTCGTGCGCCGTCAGATGCGCCCTGTTTGGATCACTAGCGTCACCCAAGTCCCTGCGGTGGTTGGCATGGTGGATCAGATGTTCACCGGCGTTTGGCCCAGCCCTTTGAGCCAACCGCATTCCTTGTCGCATATGATGATCGCGCGTGCTGTGATGGCTGATCATCGGCATGTGTTTGGTGTGGCGGATGCCGCCGGTTTTGACGCTGACCGCTTTGTGATCACGGATGCCTATACCGGCGGGTCCGATGCTTTGGCCAAGACGTGGGATGTCGCCGCAAAGCACCGCGAGGATGCTTACAATGCGTTCTGTGCCGCACATCTGGATTACACACGCGGAGACGATCTGTTGCAGGTTGGGCAAATGGATATGGCTGCAATGCGTACCTATTTGTCACGCGAAGTTCCACGTGGGGCAATCCTGCGAATTTTGGGTGCAGCAACGATGGTCGCGCTGTCGCGGGTAATTTTGCCTGTGACATATTGGGCGGATAGTGCCAAAGCGTGGGGCATTTTACGCCCATCGGGATGGTGGAAATGATTGCGGCTGCGACTACCCACGCGGACCTATTCCTTTCGTCTGCTGGCTTGATCGGCTTGACTATTGTGCATGGCGCACTGCAAAGCGGCAGGCCGGACGACCCGCTGACCCGCCGCTTTGTGTTTGCCTTGCGCGTGGCCATGATGTTGTTTGCAGGCCGTGCTTTGATCGTGCTGACGGGCGGAGCATGGTTTAGGTCAATCGTATTGCTGGCGGCAGCATTGATCCCCTTGGCCGCTGTGATTGTGGCCGAAGGGCTGTTGCGCCGGCACGCCCCAGTTTGGGTGAAATGGGTCATTGGCACGGGCACTGTTGGATTTTCGCTAACCGCGTTTTGGTATGGCACCGCCTTAGATCCGGCGCGCTTGATGAGTTTGCTAACATTCCAAGTCGTGGGCTTTGCCATTGCAGGGTCGATGATCGCCACCCGTGACCGCGATAGCCTAAACATGGCCGAGAACGAAAGCGCAGGCCGCTTGGGGTGGTCGCTGGTTGTTTTGGTCCCATTGGCCGCCAGTGATTTCCTACTGGAGTTTATCCGCCTGCCGGTCCAGATGTCCGCGATCGGCGTGCTTGTTATGTGCTGGGCAGCGCTCGGTTTGGCACGCGGTACCGCAAGCCACAGGGCGGGGTTTGCCCCAATCGTGATCGCCTTGATAGTCGGCGCTTTAACAGGCGGATTGATCGCAGCAATGGCGGGCGCGGACCGTGACGGTGTAATTCTTGGCGTTGCGATTTGCACAAGTGCAATGTTGGTTCTAGGGCTGTGGTCCGAGACCCGCGCAAGCCATACATCTGCCCAAAGCGCAGGGCTGATCGCGCATATGGCACGGGCACCGCTGGACAGCCCGCTCGCGTTTTTGCGCGGCTTGCAGGCGCATCCGATGGTTGCGGGCGCAGTTGTGATCACACCCGCCGACTTGTCAGGGTTTGACCCTGCCGCGCTGACCCGTATTTTTGCAGCCAGCCCGGTCTTACGCAAATCAGACCCGCCTGCGTTGGACCCAAAGGCCGCCGATCATATAGTACATTTGTTCACCCGCTTTGGAGCCACGCATATCTTGGACCTCGGGCAAGAGCCGCGCCAACTGCTCGCCTTGGCGATGCCGGCACTGCAATCAAGTCCATCAACGGAGGTAGAGCTTGACGCTGTGCAACGCATGGCCGCACTGATTGCAAAAGCCCATCTAAGGAACATTCCCCATGACTGATAATCGCGCGGTTGCCCGCCATATGTTTGACGTTGGCGTTGCGGCAGCGGACCCTTACGGCGCTGTTGCGCGTGCTGTGACCGAAGTGCCGACACCTGCACTGATCATCGCTGTGGGCAAGGCGGCCAGCCGTATGGCACAAGCAGCGCTGGCGGCCTTTCAGGTGCCGTGCATCATTGTAACCAACTCTGAAAATGCCAAACCTGTCGCAGGCGCGCAGGTGTTTGCTGCTGGTCACCCAGTCCCAGATATGGCTGGCGCCAAGGCCGCGCATGCGGTGATCTCAGCGCTAGAGCAGGCCGCGGGTCCAGTCCTCGTTTTGATATCGGGCGGCGGGTCGGCTTTGTTGCCTGCGCCTGCTGGATTGCTGACACTCGCCGACAAGTCGGCGCTTAATATGGTGCTGCTGGCTTCGGGCTTAAGCATTGGCAAGATGAACTTGATCCGGCAGCAGGTGTCGGACCTCAAAGGCGGCGGTATGCTGCGCCATTGTTTTTACCCCGTAACCGCTCTGATTTTGTCCGACGTAGTGGGGGACGACCTGTCAACTATCGCAAGCGGCCCTACGGCCCCGCCACTGGGCACATCTGCGCAGGCGATTTCAGTGTTGCGCGAGGCAGGTATTTGGGAAGCGACGCCTCTGGCCGTCCGGACCCATCTTGAGACTGCAGACGTCCAATATTCATTGCCATCCGCGCACAATGTTCTGGTGGGTTCAAACAGCCAAAGTGTGGCCGCGATGGTCGCCACCCAACAGGGCATATCGCCGATTTTGACGCCAGTAGAGGGCGACGTATCTGCCGCCGCACGGCTGATCTGTGATCACGCGTGCCCCGGCATCACGGTGTGGGGCGGTGAGACGACTGTTCAAATTTCAGGAACAGGTAAAGGTGGACGAAATCAAGAGCTTGCGCTGCGTATTGCATGTGAAGCAAGACAGCGTGGATGGGGTGACTTCACTTGTCTTGCGGGCGGAACTGATGGGCGCGACGGGCCCGTGGATGCGGCTGGAGGGCTTGTTGACGCAGGCACACTGGGCAGGATTGAAGCCGCAGGTGGTGATATTGACGCGCTGCTTGCCAATAACGACAGTTACGCCGCTCTGGGGTTGGCTGGTGACCTGTTAATGACTGGTGCCACGGGGACAAATGTCGCGGACCTTGGTGTGTTGATCCGCTAGTTAATCAACCGGCAAGCCGCTGGGTACGGTGTCGGGGCGACCCAACGGGCGGGACAATGCAGTGACGCCAGTAAGCGCATTAAGAAAAGCCTCTAGATCGTTGATTTCTTGCATAGAAATAAAAACTGATCCTTTCGTAATTGCTGCGGATTGACGAGCCATTTCGGCGCGATCTTCACGAATTGCAAAGTCAGTTGCCGCCAGCCATGGCACATCAGGCAGAGTCGCCATGTCTTGCGTCCATGCGGCGGACGACGCGGTGGGGTTAGCGTGGTGTTGGATCATTGATTGCAGCGTCGGCATCGCGCCATTGTGTCCGTAAGGCGCAGTAAGCGCCACGTTGCGTAAGCTGGGTGTCCTAAACTTATAAGCATCTGATTGTAGGCTTGTTTTACCCATGCGGCCGACGTCGCGGGGGATTTGATCCCATGCGCGTGTGCGACCTGGGCCGAAAGCGGGCAACCCGAGCGCGTGAAACGACTGATCTGTGAACAAATCGCCAGCGTGGCATGATGCGCAGCGCGCCGAGGAAAAGAACAATTGGCGGCCGCGTTCGGCGGCGTCTGGCAGGGGTGTTCCTGTTTGCCACGCGTCATATGGGCTGTCGTAGGATTGCCATTCCGCAGCGATAAATGCACCCAAGGCGTTGCCAATTTCGACAATTCCTATGTCTGTAGTTTCGTCTATATTATCAAAGGCTTGCACGAACATGTTCGCGTATTCAGGAATGGTGCGAACACGTTTGGCAATGATTGGCCACGCCGTGTCGGGGCGGTCGTGGATGGCGCCTGCGATTTCGTTTTCACGCGGGTTTCCGGCCATCTCAAATTGGGCGGTCAGCGGGAAAAGCGCTTGGGCGGCGAGCAGGGAATTTAATCCTTCTGGTAGCCATTCTTCGGCGGGGGAATTGAAGCCGTTTCCGTATGTATCTGCGGCCGTGAGGCGGCCATCGTGGAACAGCACGGATATGTCTTTATGTCCAAGATTCCAAAGGCTTGGGGCGTTTCTTGGGATGCGTTTTAGGATGCGGCTATCGCCTGTTCCGGCTGTACGTTTGGGACCGACACCAACGCCACCTTCACCGATGCCAAGCGACAGACCGTCGCCACCTGCAAGATCATGGTGGTGGCAGGTCCCACATGAGATATTTTTGTTTCCTGACAGTATCTTATCATAGAAAAGTAATCTACCGATGCGGGCTTGATCCATGTCGATAGCGATGTAATCATCAGCCGTGATTTGGGCTGTTGCTGGCCCTGCAAGGGTAAGGAAAACCGCTGTATGAAAAGCATAATTTTTGCATATGTTTTGCATATGTCGTTTTTGGCCACGCCAGCCGCCGCCGATATGGAGCGCGCGCGCGATCTGATGGAGGCCCAGCAGTTTGTTGAGGCCCGCACGGAATTTGAAATCTATGCGCGATCCGGCAATGCCGAAGCCGAAGAGCTGATCGGTGTCATGTACGCGCTTGGGCTTGGTACGCCCGTCGACTACGAGCGGGCATTTGACTGGTATCTGCGGGCGTCGTTGAAGGGGCATGCGGGCGCACAATCTGGGCTAGGGTGGTATTACGAAGTGGGGCGCGGCGTGCCGAGCCCTGATCTGGTACGAGCCTACCTGTGGTATGCGCTTTCGTCCATCGGTGGGGACGTGGATGCGCCCGATAGTTTGAATGAAATCACCCCACGCATGACAAAAGAACAGATTGCGCGGGCAAGGGTGCTGATTGGGGATTACAGGGTTTGGATGTATCCGTTTCGGTGATTTTTGCATTGTCCAATATAAACGCGGTCGATCAAGGCGCCCTGAGCTTTCGATATTGATGTACATCAAGGACAATTTTGACCTTTCAGATATGTTTGCTTTGTACTTAGCAAAAGGAAGGACAAGGAATGTTTAGCAAGATTGTAGTCGGTATCGACGGTTCGGAGATGGCAGAAACTGCTTTGAAACTGGCGTGCGAATTGGCCAGTAAATACGAGTCAGAATTACACCTCGTGCATACTCCTCAACCTAAAACTGTAGCTTTCGCCATGGGCGCCATGACGGGGTATCATGCGGTGACAACCATGCCATCCGAAGATCAGGTCAAAAAGGCCGGTGAAAAGGTGCTGAATGGCGGCAAGGCGATTGCAAAAGCAAATAGTCAGACCATCACGAAAACCTATATGGCGTTGGGAGATCCTGCCGAAGAAATCGCGAACTGCGCTGAAAAAATCGGCGCTGATTTGATTGTTTCAGGCCGCCGTGGTCTTGGTAGCCTGAGCGCGCTTGTACAAGGCAGCACATCGCAAAGAATAAATCACTTGGCAAAATGCGCTTGCCTGTCGGTCACCTGACACTGTTTGATGAAAAAGGGCCACCTAAATGGGCGGCCCTTTTGTTTATCTGGCGCTACTAACGCTTAGTTTAGATCGGCTGCGTAGGCTGTTGCCAGATCAGCTTCGGCTGCTGATACGGCGTCTTTGAGAGCGGAAAGGATTTCTTCACCGCCGTCAATGTTACCTGTGAACCAGTCTTGGACTGGACCAGCTGCAGCTGCAAACATGGCTTTTTCAGCTGGGCTTGGCACATACAGATCGCCGCCGCCTTCAACGAAAGCTGCGTATGCTTCGATTGATTTACGCTTTGGTGATGCGAATGTTGCTTGCTGCAACTGAGAGAACCCGTCGACAACAACGCGGCGCAGGTCTTCTGGCATGCCAAGGAAGTTATCGTTGTTCATGAACCACAACGCGCCCATGTAGGCGTGACCGTCGAGCGTGACGTACTGCAGGCCCGCATCAGGGAATTTCATGCCCATGATGTCGGTGATCCCGTTTTTGGAGCCTTCAACAACGCCCGTCTGGAACGATGTGAAGAGTTCAGGCCATGGGATCGGGGTCGGGGACGCGCCAAGTGCGCGCACGAGTTCTTGTGGCAGATCGGCGACCACGGTCCGGATTTTCAGACCTTCCATGTCGGTTGGTGTCTGCACACGACGCCGCGTGTTCGCGAAGTTGCGCCAGCCGCCAGTGTTACCAATGGTCATCAGACGCAGTGCGCCGTCAGTGGCCTCAAGGCCCATGTCGCGCATTTTGCGTGTGAAGTCGCCAGTCAGCACGGCTTCGGCCACGCGGTCATCGGCCATCAGGTATGGCAGGTCGAGAACCTGCACGAATGGCATGATGCCAGCCGCACCGCCGGATGTCGTGATGTAGACGTCGATAGACCCTTCGGCCACCCCTTCGAGGCATTCAGCGCCGTTACCGCAAAGCTGTGTGCCCATGAAGATTTCAACGCCGACACGTCCGTTGGACGCGGATTCGACGAAGTTTTTGAACACAACAAGACCGTCATAGTCTTCGTCGTTTTCGTTCGAGTTCGCGGTGGCGCGAATTGTGAACTCTTTATGCGCGTCGGCGACTGCCGTACCCGCGAGCAGGGTCGCCGCGATGGCGCCTGTGATGAGACCTTTGAGCATGTGATTTCTCCCTTATGCGTTGGTCGGTTTGGGGGTTTCCCCCTTTATTGAACGAAGCCCGTTAGGCGGGGGATCGTCATGGAAATGGCCGGAATGTAGGTGATCATGAAGATCACCACGACTTCGACTGCAAGGAATGGCAGGATTGCCCGTGCGATGGTTTCGACTTTTTCGCCGGAGACCGATGAGGCCACGAATAAGACGAGCCCCATGGGGGGTGTCGCCAGCCCCACGGTCAGGTTCACCGACATGATGATCGCGAAATGCACAGGGTGCACGCCGAGGTCCACGAAGATTGGCCCGAGGATTGGCCCGAGGATGATAATCGCGGGCCCCGCATCGAGGAACATGCCCACGATGAACAGCAGGATGTTGATGAGAAACAGCAGGATCAGCGGGTTTTCCGACAGGGACAAAATGTAATCCGACAGGATTTGCGGCGCGTAGGACAGTGAGACCACCGTTTTGAATGCCACCGCTGCGCCGACAAGAACCAAGACTGCCGCCGTGGACAGCGCCGACTTTTGCAAGACGTCAAGCAAGTCGCGCCCGTTCATTGATCGCAGCACAAAGAACGACACGATCAGCGCGTAGGCGACGGCGACGGCGGAGGCTTCGGTTGGGGTGAAGACGCCAACAAGGATGCCACCCAAGATGATGATCGGCGTTTGCAGGGGTGCGATTGCCTTTTTGCAGACGATCCGGAAATCATGGCTGACGCGCGCTTTGGTTG
>CAJXTP010000138.1 GCA_913061335.1 uncultured Loktanella sp. | reverse complement strand
CCTCTCTATTCGTCGGCAGCGTCAGATGTGTATAAGAGACAGCCTACGCGCTTTATCCACATATGACCGTGCGCGATAACATGGGTTTTGGTCTTAAGATGAATGGCCATCCCAAGGCGGTGATCACTGAAAAGGTGGCAGAAGCGACGCGCATTCTGAAACTGGAACCATATTTAGACCGCAAGCCCGCCGCCCTTTCTGGTGGTCAGCGACAGCGCGTGTCCATTGGCCGTGCGATTGTGCGTGGCCCAGAGGTGTTCTTGTTCGACGAACCGTTGTCCAATCTTGATGCCGAACTGCGCGTCGAGATGCGGGTCGAAATTGCACGTCTGCACAAAGAAATCGGCGCCACGATGATCTATGTGACACATGATCAGGTCGAGGCGATGACACTGGCCGACAAAATCGTTGTGCTGCGCATGGGGATCATCGAACAGGTTGGTTCTCCAATGGAACTGTACCGCGATCCTGATAACAAATTCGTCGCGGGCTTTATCGGTTCACCTGCGATGAATTTCCTTGAAGGTGTGGCGGGCGACGGCGCTGTATCTGTACCTGGCATGAAGACCAGCTTTGACGGTGTGATTGCGCCTACATATTCCGGCAAAAAAGTTACAGTCGGCATGCGCGCCGAACACCTGATGGTCGACCCGAACGGCGACACGCACACAGTTGAAATGACCGAAAGCCTTGGCGGCGTGTCATTTGTCTATCTGGCGGGGGAAACTGGCGAGCGGATCGTTATTGAGGAGCGCGGCGACGATCGATCATCGACGGGGGACCGTGTTGGTGTCACAATCGACAAATCCCGCATTTACCTGTTCGACGGCGAAACCGAGGCCCGTATTCGCGGCTAGGGCCTATTCGCTTTCACATAGAAAAAGGGGCCGATCATTGCTGATCGGCCCCTTTTTCATTTAGCGTTTGCCGTAATACAATCCGACGACATGTTCGGCCTGCGCAAAGAACAACCAACGCAATGCGAGGATGCCTGCAACGTGGCTGACGACGGCCAGCAGCCCCAGCACATGTTTTGCACCTAGCAGCAACAAGATGATGGGAATGACAAAGCCCAACACCAGTGCGACGATCCGCAGTTGCGTGGCATGTCTGCGCCCAACAACATGAATGAATTCTTTCATCAAATAGTTGGTACCAGTGTGCGGTGGTTCAAACGCGCGGACCTTACCGATGTGGCCAAGGCCAGTCGCAGATTCGATCGTGGTGCCCGACGCATTAAAACGCCCGTCACCGTGGAACCAAGCAAAGGCTTGCAGTGCAGCCGCAATGATAAATAGCGGAATGGCGATTTTGACATTGCCGGAAAACAGCGCACCTCCGCTGATTGACAGGATCAGGAACAACGCAGGTGTCGTCCAATGTTTCCAGCGCGGCACGGTTTTTAGCTGTGCATAAATCATCGACGTGGTGAACACGGTCAGCAGGGCACCGATTGCGCCAAGCCATCCCAGCACGGTCCACGCTGTGTCAAGGAACACCAGACCCGCGCCGTAGATCGCCATGATCAACAGTGTTGCGACAGCGCAGATGCCTTCACGCGACAGCCAGCTTGACCGCCATTGGCTAAACGCCTTGAGCGCCCGTTCTGGGTGGCCAAGGTGGAATGTTGAGGCCAAAAGCCCGCCAACGGCCATGATGTAAGCAATCGCAAAGAACGCAAATGCGACCCAACCAGTGGGGGCTGGCATGCCGATTCCAAGCCAGAACAACAGGCCATATCCCAAGCCTGAAAACGTCGTAAAGATGATAACTGATGGTGCGGGATGCATTATTTCGCTCCTCCGGGTAGGGCAGACAGGGCCTTATCAAGCCAACCAACAAAACCTTTGCCGTCTTCGGCAACTGGTTCCAGATATGGCGCCAATATGTCATATTCAGGCTCCACATCTTTGGGGCGTGGTGGCAGGTATTTGTTAGTCGGCTTGGTGCCTTGCTCTGGCATCAGATCAAAGCCACCGCGTTCGGCCACAAGGATCGACACATCGGATGTCTCGTCGCCCAAATCGCCAAAGTGGCGCGCACCTGAAGGGCAAGTTCGCACGCACGCTGGCTGGCGGTCTTCTTCTGGTAGGTTTTCGTTATAAATACGGTCAACGCAGAGGGTACATTTCTTCATGACCCCTGCTTTTTCGTCCAATTCGCGTGCCCCATACGGACAAGCCCATGCGCAAAGCCCGCAGCCGATACAGTCTTTTTCATTGACCAGAACGATGCCGTCCTCAACCCGTTTGTAGCTGGCCCCTGTTGGGCAAACAGTCACGCAGGGTGCGTCTTCGCAGTGCAGGCATGATTTTGGAAAGTGGATCAGCTGCGCGGGGGCTGCTGGTTTATCCTTCAGGATCGGCGGTTGCACCTCGTATGAATGCACGCGGTTCAGGAATGTACCTGATGCGGCCCCCGAATATGCGTTTTGATCCGACAGGGGCGCCCCGTAATTTTCGGTGTTCCAGCCTTTGCAAGACACCACGCAGGCATGGCAGCCCACGCAGGTATCAAGGTCGATGACCAGTCCCAGTTTCTTGGCGGATGGTGGGGGGAGAGTTGTCATAGCGTAACCCTTGTATAAGCGTGAGGAGCCTCCGGCGGGAGTATTTGGAAAAAAGCGAGGACAGGATTCGTTTGCAGGCTGCTGATAGATTTCTCAGCTTTGGCGTCCCATGTGATGATGAACCACAGGAAGGACCCGAATGTCAGCGTGATGAATGCACCAATCAACATGAGCACTTGAAGATTGGTCATTTGCCCACCTTCCATGCCTGATCTTTTGGCCCTTTGCCGACAGGCGATTTGATCGCTGGCATGACTGGCTGCGATTCCGCAGGTGCTGTCGTTTTCTCGATCTTGACGCGCAAGTCGAACCACGCGGCTTGGCCTGTGATAGGGTCAGAGTTGGCCCACCGCATACCGTCGCCTTTTGGTGGCAGCAGTTCGTGGATCAGGTGGTTCAGCAAGAACCCTTTGGTGGCTTCGGATGCGTCTTCATCCAGCGCCCAAGCGCCTTTGCGTTTGCCGATCGCGTTCCATGTCCAAACGGTGTCTTTGTTCAGCGATGCTTGGTGTGCGACGGGGACCGTGATCGACCCGTGGGTCGAGGTGACCCGCGCCCAATCGCCGTCTTCAAACCCGTTGGCCTCCCAAATCCCTGTGGGCACATATAGCGGGTTATGCCCGTGGATTTGGCGCAGCCATGCGTTTTGGGTACCCCAAGAATGGTACATTGCCATCGGGCGCTGCGTCAGCGCGTGGATTGGGTATTCGACCGGATCAACATGCGCGTCCTCGAATGGCGGATACCAGATTGGGAGCGGGTCCATCGTTTCAAGAACCTGCTTGCGCAAATGTTCTGGTGGTTGGCGCGTGCCAATGCCCTCGGCGGCCAGTTGGAATTTCCGCATAGGTTCAACGTAAAGTTGGAAGATGTAGGGCTGGACTGCATCAAAGAAGCCCATCTTAACGGCCCAGTTTTGATAATCCATCGAGAACGGTTTGTAGTAGGCTGCGTTTTCAGGGACGTGTTCAACCCAGAACCCGCCATTGGCGATGTAGTTATCGATCTGGCTTTCGTTCGATGTGCCGCGTCCGCCTTGCAGGCCATCTTCGCCCATGCGGAATCCAGCAAGTGGGCCAATACCAGGACGACGGATGTGGTTGGTGATGTAGTCAGCGTAGTCCTTATATTTCTGGCTGCCGTCTTCGTTCACAAAACCAGGCAGGTTCAGACGCGCCCCAAGTTCGCACAGGACCGACTGAAAACCACGTACATCGCGGTCAGGTTCAACAACTGGCCAGCGGATCGCATCGGCGACACCGTCGGCTTCGGAAATTGGCCGATCAAGCAGTGAGATACAATCGTGCCGTTCCAGATAGGTCGTGTCTGGCAGAACCAGATCGGCATAGGCGACCATCTCGGACGAATATGCATCCGAATAGATAATGTTCGGAATCACATAGGACCCGTCCTCGTTAGTGTCGGTCAGCATGTTCATCACGCCGCCCGTGTTCATGGACGAATTCCAAGACATGTTCGCCATATACATAAACAGCGTGTCGATTTTATACGGATCACCCGCGTGCGCGTTGGAAATGACCATATGCATCAGCCCGTGGGCCGACATCGGGTTTTCCCACGTGTAGGCTTTGTCGATACGGGTTGGGCTGCCGTCCTCGGCCAACAACAGATCCTCTGGACCTTGGACATAGCCAAGGTGCGGGCCGTCAAGCGCCGCACCGGGTGTGACCTTGCCATGTGGTTTTGGGTGGGCGGTCGCGGGCTTAGGGTAAGGCGGTTTGAAGCGCATCCCGCCCGGTGTTTCCACGGAACCAAGCAAGATTTGCAAGACGTGCAATGCGCGGCAAGTCTGGAACCCGTTGGAGTGCGCTGAAATTCCGCGCATCGCGTGGAATGACACGGGGCGGCCAACCATTTTATCGTGCTTCTTGCCACGGAAATCGGTCCAAGGACGGTCCAGCTCGATCGCCTCGTCGAATGCGACACGGGCCAGATCGGCGGCAATGGCGCGGATGCGCTTGGCGGAAATACCGCAACGGTCTTCGACGGCTTCTGGGGAATACGATTCCGACATGTAACGGTCGGCCATCTTGTGGAAAACGGGACGGTGCGTGACGCCTTTGTGACGGTGGGTCGCGGACAAATCAGGCTCGACGCCTTTGCCATTCCACGCCGCAAGCTCGCCTGTATTACGGTCGATGACCTGCGGTTGACCATCTGCATCGCGCAGGAATAGGCCGAACTGCTCGGATTTTGGATCCTCATTTACCAGCACAGATGCGTTGGTAAAACGGCCCAGATACTCCAGATCGATTTTACCAGCTTTCATCAGGCAATGCACCATCGCGAGGATGAACAAGCCATCAGTGCCCGGCGTTATACCGACCCAATCGTCGGCAACAGCGTTGTAACCAGTGCGGATTGGGTTGACGCCAATCATGCGGGCGCCGCGTTCCTTAATCTTGCCGATGCCCATTTTAATCGGGTTGCTGTCGTGGTCTTCGGCGACGCCGAACAGCATGAACAGCTTGGTATGGTCCCAATCAGGCTGACCAAATTCCCAGAACGCGCCGCCCATCGTATAGATGCCAGCGGCGGCCATGTTTACAGAACAAAACCCGCCGTGCGCGGCATAGTTTGGTGTGCCAAACCCTTGGGCCCAGAACGACGTGAACGACTGCGACTGATCGCGGCCGGTAAAGAACGCCAGCTTTTCAGGTGCCTTTTCACGGATCGGCGCAAGGGTATTGGTCGCGATTGTCAGCGCCTCTTCCCATGAAATTTCTTCGAATTCACCGGACCCGCGTGGGCCAACCCGCTTGAGCGGGGCGCGCAGGCGCGAGGGCGCATTGTGCTGCATGATCCCAGCAGAGCCTTTGGCGCAAAGCACCCCTTTGTTCACGGGGTGGTCCTTGTTGCCCTCAATATAGGCAACCTTGCCGTCTTTCATATGCACATCAATCCCGCAGCGGCAGGCACACATATAGCAGGTGGTCTTGCGGACCTCATCGGACACCTTCGGGGATAGATCAAGATCGGGTTGGTTGAGGGACATAGGCGTTCCTTTCAGGTGAGCGACGTTCGGATCAGACCTGCCACAGCAAGTCCGGTCAAGAGGGTCAGGCAAAACGGCCTGTAATAAGGTTCAAAGCGCGGGGTAAACATGCGTTGGCCGAAGATCACCCCAATAAATGTTGGCAGCGCAAACACCGATGCACGCTGTACGGCGGTCATTGTCATGACCTCAAAATACAACAGATAGACCATTGATGTGGCTGAGGACACGAAAAGAAACAGGACCAAAGCGGCGCGCATTTTTCGCGCGGGCGCATCTTGGGACAGCACGTAAAGAGCAACAACCATGCCACCTACTGAGGCAAGGCCCGTGACAATGCCCGCTGCGAGGCCCGATGTATAAAGGCCTGCTTTTGTTGCCAAAAATGCAAAACGAACCTTGGCGAGCTGTACTGTTGCAAGCACGATCACCAAGATCAGGAGGATCAATTTGGATGTCTCAACAGGCATGCTGGTGGTCAACGCCAGCCCGATCGGTGTGCCGACTGCAGATCCAATCACAAGGCCCATAACCACGCCGCGATCCGCTTCTTGCCAACCGCCGCGCGCCATGAGCACGCTTGCGCATAGTTCTAGCCAGAAACAAATCGGGATCAGCTGGATCGGTGGAATGAACGTGGCCGCAGATGCCATGACGATGGCCGACAGAGCAAAGCCGGAAAACCCGCGCACGATACCCGCGCATGTTGTGATCGCCAGCAGAAGCCAGAATTGTGTGACGGTCAGGTCGATCCAGATCAGCAGGTCGGTCATGCGGCCACCATCAATGTCAGGGCGTCGCGCGCGATTTGCTTTTCTTCGTCGGCGGCGATGACATGTACGGGGACGTCGCCAAAGCAGGCCAATTGGGCCATGATTTTATCGCGGACAGGGGCGGCGTTTTCACCGATACCACCCGTAAAGGCCACGGCGTCCATACCGCCCATCGCCACGATTGCGCTGCCTGCGTGGCGTGCCGCCCAATAGCAGAAATGATCGACTGCGAACGCTGCCTCCGCGTCATCGCGATTAAGTAGATTGCGCATGTCATTGTCGCCGCCCAAGGCTTGCAGGCCAGAGTTTTTGTTAAGCATCCGGTCGGCTTCATCCTCGCCTAAGGCGGCAGAAATTCGCAGGACTGCCGCCCCATCAATATCGCCTGACCGCGTGCCCATCGTCAGGCCAGACAGGGGCGAATAGCCCATGGATGTTGCGATAGATTTCCCGTCCTTGATCGCGCAAAGCGACGCGCCATTGCCCAGATGCATGGCCAGCAGACGGCGCGGCAAAGTATCGCCGAAACTGGCGACCGTTCCTGCATAGGATAATCCGTGAAATCCATAACGCCGGATACCCGCATCATGTTCAGTCTGCGGAATGGCATAGCGCGTGGCAACGGCAGGATTAGTCGCATGAAACGCAGTTCCGAAACTGGCGTATTGCGGTAGGTCGGGGGCTGCGGCTTGCAAGGCCAGCATCGCCGCAAGATTGTTGGGGTTGTGCAGTGGTGCCAGCGGAATGACGCTTTTGATGGCGGCAATCACTTGCGGGGTCACGCGGGCGGGCTGGGTCAGGATTGTGCCGCCATGCACCACGCGGTGGGCGGCGGCGGTCAGATTATTCAGCGTGATCCCTGCATGTGCCAATGAATCAAGCATCTGTGCAAGCGCATCTGCGTGACCCACAGTCTTGGTGGCCTTGGTTTCATCGCCCAGCTTAATCGTGCCATTCGTGCCAATCGACGTCACCGATCCGCTTAATACGGATGTCAGGTCAGAGGTGAAAACCTCGACCTTTAAAGACGACGAGCCTGCATTAAGCACCAGTATCATTTTGGCAAACCGCAACTGATGGCAGCGAGCGCCGCCGATGCCATACGCGCGGCGGCAGGGTCTGCGCGGGAAGTCAGCAGGATTGGGACCTTGGCACCCGTGACAATGCCAGCGGCACAGCCACCTTTCAGATAGACGAAGGCCTTAAATAGCGCGTTACCAGCAACAATATCAGGCACGATGATCGCGTCGGCGTGGCCTGCAACAGGGTCGCCAGTGAGGCCCTTGGTCGCGGCAGCGCTGGGCGACATGATAAGATCCTGTCTCTTATACACATCTCCGAGCCCACGAGACCTC
>CAJXTP010000137.1 GCA_913061335.1 uncultured Loktanella sp. | reverse complement strand
ACTATGACGAGCTCCTGTCCACGATGCAAAAGGATATCGTTTCCGAAAGCGCGTGGCGAAAAGAGAACGGCTTTGACAGCATGGAGCTCATCGGTTGGGCCGCGCCGCCGCGCTATGATGCACAAGAACGCAAACTGCATTGGGCGAAGCATCTGCGCTTTGGCGACTCTGAAAGCGATACCCTAAACTATAACATTAGGGCGCTCGGTCGTAACGGCGTTTTGATCCTCAATTTCATAGCAAACATTGATGAGTTGCCCGCGGTTGCGACCGCTGCGCCAGAGGTGATGGCGATGGTTAGTTTCACCCAAGGCAATCGCTACGCAGATTTTAAGCCGGGCATTGATAAGGTTGCAGCGGTGGGTATCGGCGGTCTGATCGCCGGCAAAGTTATCGCAAAAACCGGCCTATTGGTGACGCTGCTGCTTGTGTTTAAGAAAGCGTGGTTCTTGATCTTCATCCCGATTGTCTGGTTGAAAAATAAATTTTCTGGACGTAAGGACAACATAAGTTAAGCGGGATAGTCGGTGTTGCTTCCGAAGCCATAGCCGCTTTGAGGCAACATCAAACTTTACGGGAGGGTTGGATCTGATGTCTGCGAACGCACGTGGCGCCCTAATAGCCCTTTTGGCATTTGCTATCTTCTCAACCCATGATGTCGCGATTAAGGTTTTGGGTGCAAACTATTCTCCAATCCAGATCGTGTTCTTTTCGGTGGTGTTATCGTTCCCGCTTGCGACGATTATGTTGATGCGTGACAGCACCCAAGGCACGTTGATCCCCCGCCATCCGTGGTGGGTTGCGCTGCGAACGTTTGCAGCAGTCGTGACCGGATTTACAGTGTTCTACGCGTTTTCAAACCTACCATTAGCAGAGGTCTATGCGATCTTGTTCGCAGCGCCTTTGCTGATCACCGTCCTCGCTATTCCGGTTCTTGGCGAAACGGTGCGCCTGCGCCGCTGGATTGCAGTCATTGTCGGGCTGATCGGTGTGATTGTTGTGCTACGTCCGGGGCAAACTGACCTCACACTTGGGCATTTGGCTGCTTTGGCTGCAGCGGTGGGTGGGGCTGTCGCGTCGATCATTGTGCGTAAAATCGGATCAGTTGAGCGGCCTGTCGTGATGTTGCTTTATCCGATGGTCGCCAATTTTGTGATTATGGCGTGCCTGCTGCCACTGGTTTACGTCCCGATGCCGATCGAACATTTAGGCCTGTTTGGGATCGTGGCCGTCTTGGCATGGTCCGCCAGTCGTCTAATTATTAGCGCGTACCAAGCAGGCGAGGCCGCAATTATTGCGCCGATGCAATATAGCCAAATTATCTGGGCTAGCATCTATGGATTCTTCTTCTTTGACGAAGGGATAGATCTGACAACAGGCATCGGGGCAGGCATCATCATCGCTAGCGGTATGTATATCGTTTTGCGCGAAAGCCGCGGGGGATCAGACAACACACCGGTGTTGCGCACACGGTCACGCGGCGACACAGCGTCAAGCCCACGGATCAGTGTGCTGATGCGGTCTGTCGGAAAAATCCCACCGCTATTGCGCAAGCATTAATCGAGCGGAACAGCGGCAAAGCTATTAGCATCCGCGCGGTCCCAGCGGCTGCGATAGCCATAATCGCCACCGTCCTGATCCAACAAGAAACCAGTCGGCAGATAGGGGTTTGCTTCTTGGCCTTCGGTCATCTGACCGTCGCTTTTGCGGGTCATGAAATGATAGGGCAAGAAACCCCGAGGGTCGTTAAGCCCAGCCGCCCCAGCCATTTCACCGAGTGCCTTAAGCGTATTGGCGTGAAATCTGGCAACACGTTGGCTTTTGTCATCGACGTTCAGCGCTTTTTGGCGTTGTGGGTCTTGGGTCGCGACGCCGACGGGGCAATGGTTTGTGTGACAAGCCTGCGCCTGAATGCAGCCGATTGAGAACATGTAGCCACGCGCGGAGTTGCACCAATCTGCACCCAGCGACATGGCGCGTGCGATGTCAAACGCACTGACCAATTTGCCAGCCGCGCCGATCCGTATTTGATCGCGCAGGCCCGCGCCACGCAAGGTGTTATGCACAAATGACAGGCCTTCAACCATCGGCATGCCGACGTGATTTGCAAACTCCAATGGTGCAGCGCCTGTGCCGCCCTCGGTTCCGTCCACGACGATAAAGTCAGGTACAATACCAGTTTTTATCATGGCTTTGACCATGCACATGAATTCTCGGCGGTGCCCGATACACAGCTTAAACCCAACAGGTTTGCCGTCAGACAAGGTGCGCAGTTGACCCAAAAATTCGCAAAATTCAATCGGGTTTGAAAATGCAGAGTGTGCGGGGGGTGACACGCAATCTTGGCCCATCGGTACGCCGCGTGCCTCTGCAATCTCTGGGGTGATTTTGGCCGCTGGTAGCATACCACCGTGGCCAGGCTTTGCGCCTTGGCTAAGCTTTACTTCGATCATTTTGATTTGTTCGCTGGCCGCCTGTACCGTAAATTTATCAGGGGAAAACGAGCCATCTTCATTACGGCAGCCAAAATAACCTGATCCGACTTCATAAATTAGATCACCGCCCCCTTCACGGTGATAGCGGCTGACGCCACCTTCACCTGTATCATGGGCAAAATTGCCGATCTTGGCGCCACGGTTTAAAGCGCTGATCGCGTTTGCAGACAATGCCCCGAATGACATGGCGGAGATGTTGTAAAGCGACGCATCATAAGGTTGTTTGCAGTCTGGTCCGCCAATGGTGACCCGAAAGTCATAGTCATCGAAATGTACTGGAATAACCGAATGAGTTAACCAAGTATATCCGGCCTCATACACCTGCTCTTGGGTGCCAAAGGGACGTTTGTCTTCGGCGCCTTTTGCGCGTTGGTAAACCAACGACCTCTGTTCACGGTTAAACGGCTGTTCGTCTTTGTCGCCTTCAATCAGGTACTGACGAATCTCCGGTCGGATCTTTTCAAATAGAAACCGGATGTGTCCAATTAGCGGATAGTTTTTGGTCACCGCATGGTGGTTTTGGCGCACGTCGTGGATGCCGAGGGCAGACAGCACTGCTAAAAACAGGAATGGTACAATCATCCAACTGACCCAAACGCTGCCGATTAGGCACATGATGGTTAAGACGAGAACGGCGGTAAAAACGCTATAGCGTTGCGTCGTAAGTAATTTCAGCAAGGTGAATCCTACCTGTAAATCCAAGTTACACACACCTTAAGGATCGAGGCTGCGCAGTCAAAGCGACTTTCGACCCAAAGGGGTGACGATCAGGTAAACGTGAGCGTTAAAAGTTTGGCGTGACGTTCGGCAGGTTCAATGCGCGGATCAACTCGCGTAATTCCTGACGAGCAGCAACATTGGAAATATTCAAACCTTTCACGCCCAGATCACGTAGATCAAGCAAGGTCAGTCCACGGGGAAACAGCTCTCGGAAAATGACACGTTCGTTAAAGCCGGGGGCAGTACGGAAACCAATACGCTTGGCCAGCTTGTCGATAACGCGTTCCATCTTTTCTTTGTTGACCATTGCTTGGGCACCCATCCGGTTGCGCACAACAATCCAGTCAATAGCGGACAAGCCCGCCTGAGCACGCAGTTGGCGCGCGTTCCAGACCATTTCGGAGTAAACGGACGGGCCGGTGATATCTTCGCCGTCGGTGTCCACATGTGCCAACAGATCGAAATCAACGAAGCTGTCATTCAGTGGTGTGATCAGCGTGTCAGCAAGGCTATGGGCGACTTGACTTAGGCGCGTATGTGATCCGGGGCAGTCAATTAGGATGAAATCGCTTTCGGGTTCCAGTCCAGCGACTGCCATCGAAAGGCGGTGGTCATAGACGTTTTCATCTGGCCCAAGAGTTGCCTGATCGACCTCTGGTAGATCGTGATAGCTGGGAGTTGGTAGGTCGAGACCATTTTCGGCCATAAATTTTTGCCGGTTGGTAATATAGCGGCCCATTGTTTTCTGGCGCAGGTCCAGATCAAGACAACCAACCTTATGGCCCATGCGCGACAAAGCCGTCGCCACATGCATCGACACAGTCGATTTGCCCGCGCCGCCCTTTTCATTGCCTACGACGATAATATGCGCCATTGGTCCGCCCCTTTTGTCACCCTTAGGGGCATCTATATGGGCAGGGACGGCCAAGGGGAAGCAATGCTGAACGGCTGAATGCATTTTTGCCGGTGTTGTCAGAAACGAGACACATTGGTCGGGGTGATCCGGTAGATGTCTTTGGCCATTCCATAAGACTGTAAAAAGCGGCTGACAGATCCGAATGTCGCTGTCTCCACGATCTGTCCATGGTCATCTGTGTTTAGTGCGGGGGAAGCGATCGCGGCGAATGCGCGTTTTACGCCACCGACTTGGACAACCTGCGGAACGAAATAGGCGGCAACATTTGCTTTGATTTGCCCGATGTCACTGGTGCCGTAGATGCTGGCAATCAGCACATCTAACGTATGTTCGGTGCAATTTTGGTATTGACTGGTGCGTGGATTGGCCAAAACAGAATAACGCGGATTATGTAGGGCGGCATAGGTCGGGCTTGCGATCACCGCCAGCAATTTGCGCTGTAGTTCTGGATCGGGAATAATGATCCCTGCATCAAGGCGCTGGGCACCCGCAAAGAATTCCGCTGGGCTATCTTGGATCAAATCACTGCGGGTCCGGTCATTGCTGCGCTGGTACAAGTTATAGACTCGGTAACCTTGGCCTTTGCTGCCATCAGGCAGCGTAATCTGGGAGTAAACCCAAAGACCGAGGTGGGTATACAGAATTCCATTGGGCATCTGGGCTGGATCACGGCCCATGCGGGCGACAATCGCGACACTTGCACCACGGGACGCAAGGTCTTGTTGGACACGATTGGCAAATGTCGCGACCTCGGCTTGGGGAAGGATTGATTGACCAGGGGTGCTGCTTCCTGCTGTGGTGACGGTCGGCAATAGTACAATAAGCAACGTGGCGCAAAATTTTGTGAAACGGGTCATGTGATTTCCTGACGAGATTTAGTTGAGGGTAGGTGGGCCATTTGCGGCGATGGTCATGGGGGCGGTTTGCGTCTGCAAGGTTTCAGTCCCTGCCTGAAGCGAACCGCTACCAACATCGGCAATTGCGGCGCCGGAGACGGTCAACGCAGCACCTGATACCACCAAAGGTACGGCCACAACTGAGACTGCTGATTCCGCAAATGCAGTGGAGCCATGGCTGGCGGCCGCAGCGCTATGGCCTGCCGACTGTACGGCATTTGTGCTTGCGGCATCGGTGCAGGCGGCTGCGGACACTGACACGAGCAGGGCTAGGGCGATTAATGATTTTGGCATTGGAACTCTCCTTGGTGAACGTCGTTCATGAATGCGGCGCACGGGTGGGGTTGTCAATATAAAAATGAACGACGTTCATGATCGTATTCAAATTGGACTCCACGCAAAACACCACAAGGGTTGACTTTTTGTTGGCGATCCACCATTTGCACGATAACCGATGCATCCTGCCGCGTGTGCAGAGCAAGACGTAAAGTCCGTGCAAGGCATCGATTGATATTCCGGTTCCCACATCACGCAGGGGGTCCAGCGCCTGATCGGCGTCGGGGCATGTGGCTCTGGCCGTCAGCATATGGGCGCAACCTGCACAGGCTTGTCCGCATTTGGCGGCAAGTCGACCCTTATGCGCGGGCCGATGCCCGCCAGAAAGATACTAATGGATTTTGATATGCTGGGCCTCGCGCCCCGTCTTGTAGCCAAGCTCACCGAGCAGGGCATTACTGAACCAACCCCAATTCAATCCCAAGCGATCCCGCATGCCATGAATGGCCGCGACGTGATGGGCCTTGCGCAGACAGGGACCGGCAAAACTGCCGCCTTTGGTCTGCCAATGATTGACGCGCTGATGAAAGCTGGCGTTAACCCGTCTGCCAAAACAGCGCGCGGCCTGATCCTTGCGCCAACGCGCGAGCTGGCCAAACAGATTGCCGACAACCTGACTAATTACACCCAAGGGAGCCACCTTAAGGTCGCTTTGGTCGTGGGCGGTGCTGGTATCGGCTCACAGATTAAGCGTCTGGAACGTGGCGTTGACCTTTTGGTTGCGACACCGGGCCGTTTGATCGACTTGATTGATCGCCGCGCCGTGCGCTTGGACGAGACCATCTATTTGGTGCTCGACGAGGCTGACCAAATGCTCGACATGGGCTTTATCCACGCGTTGCGCAAAATCGCGCCACTGCTGGCAACACCGCGTCAGACGATGATGTTCTCGGCGACAATGCCGAAACTGATGTCGGAATTGGCATCTTCATTCCTCAATGACCCGATGCGTGTACAAGTGAACCCTCCGGGCATGGCCGTGAAAAAGATCAGCCAGTCGCTGCACTATGTAGCACAAGCGGCGAAATCCGAGCTGCTGGTCGAATTGCTTGATGCGCACCGCGACGAACTCGCGCTTGTGTTTGGTCGGACTAAGCATGGCTGTGAAAAGCTGTATAAGTTCCTTGAATCCAAAGGGTTCGCTGCAGCGTCTATCCATGGGAACAAATCCCAAGGGCAACGTGAACGGGCAATCACCGCATTCAAATCCGGCAAAATCCGTGTGTTGGTTGCGACCGATGTGGCCGCGCGTGGCATCGACATTCCGGGCGTGCGGCACGTCTATAACTTTGATCTGCCAAACGTCGCTGAAAACTATGTTCACCGTATTGGCCGGACAGCGCGCGCAGGGGCCGAAGGGTCAGCGATTGCGTTCTGTGCGCCAGACGAGATGATCGATCTTAAAGACATCGAAAAAGCGATGAAGGAAGAAATTCCTGTCGCATCTGGCCGTGCGTGGGACATCCTGCCAGGTCAGAAAAAGCGGCCAAATGGCGGCGGCGGTGGCGGCGGTGGTCGTGGACGCAGTGCTGCACCGCGCGGTGGCAAACCCGGTGGTGGTGGTGGCAAGCCGAGTGGCAAGCCAATGCGCAAAAGCAAGCCGCCAACGGGTCGCGGTCGTAGCAACGCAGCATAATTAAATAGGCGCGGTGGTCACATGACCCCGCGCCTTTTTCGTGGGCGACTATCCCTATTTTCGAAAATATCCAACCCGATTGTCAGATGGGTTTGCAGACCAGCCAAATACCACACTTGATCTTTGCGGGCGTCTGGATCGGTCAGGCACCAACGTCCATCAATGCCTTAAGCGCTGCTTTGGGTCCCGTGACGTCGGCAAGCGTGTAGTTATCAAGTGTTGCAAAGAACGCTTCGCGTGCTTCGGCCAGCGGTGCGCGCAATCCGCAAGCGGGTAATATGAGGCACGATGTATCGCTTCCAAAACACGACACTACGGGTTCTGTCTTTTTGAAGGTAGCGAACAACAGATCCGACATTAATGTCAGGTGCTGGGCGCGCCAAAACGAGGCCGCCATTGCGTCCGCGTTCAGAAACAACAAAGCCACCGCGTGCAAGTTCAGACGCGACTTTGGCAAGGTGATGTTCGGATAAGTCGAATATTTGGGCGATCGCCGATGTCGGCATGCGCACAGGCGCGTGTGCCGCGAGGGTCATCAAAATACGAAGGCCAAAGTCAGTGAATTTATCAAGCTGCATGCCGAAATTTAGCATTTGTAATGCGTATTTAAAAGCGATAGTTAACCGGTAGTTGAAATACCCAATATCAGGAGAAATCCATGTCCTTTACCAAGATCTTCTTATGGCCAGGTACCACAATCTGTCTCTTATACACATCTCCGAGCCCACGAGACCTCTCTACATC
>CAJXTP010000136.1 GCA_913061335.1 uncultured Loktanella sp. | reverse complement strand
ACCCAACGCAGCACAGGCCGACAAATGGGACCCGATCAAAAGCCAAGTGTTCTTTGAGCGGATGATCAGCTTCACCCAAGACGGCGACCCGCCTGATCTGGTGGTTTGGCCTGAAACCGCGATCTCCTATCTGTTGGAATACGCAGGCGATGCATTGGATCAAATCGCAGAGGCCTCTCGCGGGGCCCCAACGGTTTTGGGCGTCAACCGCCGCGAAGGTGCACGGTACTATAATGCGTCCATCGTGTTGGAACGTGGCGCGATCATTTCAGACATCTATGACAAAGCCCATATCGTGCCGTTTGGCGAATATATTCCGGGTGGCGAACTGCTTGCAAAAATTGGGATTAATAGCTTCGCAGCGTCCCAAGGTCGCGCGTTTACTGCGGGTGTGGGTGCGGCGGTCGTGAACGTGACTGGCATAGGCAACGCTCGCATCCTTATCTGTTACGAAGGAATTTTCGCGCATGAAGTCGGCACAATTGAACGTCCGCGCCTGTTAATCCTGATCACCAATGACGCGTGGTTTGGGCCCGCCGCTGGTCCGCGCCAGCATCTGGCTCAAGCCCGCTTGCGCGCAATCGAACAAGGCTTGCCGATGGTGCGGGTCGCCAACACAGGCATAAGTGCGATGATTGACGGTAGGGGGCGGATCACGAACCAGATAGGAATGGGGCAGGCTGGGTATATTGACGCGGCCTTGCCACCAGCGCTTGCGCCAACGATCTACAGTAAATTGGGCGACTTGCCCGCGCTGCTGTTGCTTCTGCTATGTGTAGGACTAACTATCTCTACAACCACCGCAAGGTGGATTGACCCGACCGACAAGACGACCTAAGCGATACCCCTCACTGCTACAACGGCTTCCTGACGTGGCAGATTTATTGACTGGAGCACTTTCATGACACGCAACGACTATGTCTTTACCTCGGAATCAGTTTCCGAAGGACATCCCGACAAACTCTGCGACCGGATTTCCGACGCGGTCCTTGATGCATTCCTGACCGAGGAACCAGAGGCCCGCGTGGCCTGTGAAACCTTTGCGACGACAAATCGTGTGGTGATTGGCGGCGAGGTTGGCTTGTCTGATCAAGAAAAGCTCAAGGATTATATGGGCCGGATCGATGCGATCACCCGCGCTTGTATCAAAGACATTGGATACGAGCAGGAGAAATTCCACCACGAAACCGTGAAGATCACGAACCTGCTACACGAACAATCCGCGCATATTGCCCAAGGCGTTGATGCGGCGTCGGGCAAGGACGAAGGTGCAGGCGATCAAGGGATCATGTTTGGCTATGCCACGACTGAAACCGACGCATTGATGCCCGCGCCAATTCAATATGCGCACGCCGTTCTGCGTCGCTTGGCCGAAGTGCGCAAAAACGGGACCGAACCTGCGCTGGGCCCTGATGCGAAAAGCCAGCTGTCCGTGCGCTATGTGAACGGCAAACCAGTTGGCGTGACGTCAATTGTTTTGTCCACGCAGCACCTCGACCCCGATCTATCAAGTGCCGACATCCGCGATATCGTCGAACCATATATCATTGAAACCTTGCCAGATGGGTGGCTGTCGGATGATACGGCATGGCACGTGAACCCAACCGGTAAATTCGTAATCGGCGGCCCTGATGGGGATGCTGGTCTGACGGGTCGTAAGATTATCGTGGATACTTACGGCGGTGCGGCCCCACATGGTGGCGGCGCGTTTTCCGGCAAAGACCCGACAAAAGTTGACCGCTCTGCGGCATATGCTGCGCGGTATTTGGCGAAAAACGTTGTGGCGGCTGGCATGGCTGATCGGTGTACGATCCAGCTGGCCTATGCGATTGGCGTTGCACGTCCTTTGTCGATTTATGCAGACCTGCATGGCACCGGAGAAGTTGATCCGGCAGCTGTTGAAAAAGCCGTCGATGCGGCGATGGACCTGACCCCACGCGGTATTCGTCAGCATTTGGGCCTGAACCGCCCGATCTATGAACGCACAGCGGCTTACGGCCACTTTGGCCGCACACCGACGGATGATGGTGGGTTTAGCTGGGAACGTACCGATTTGGTGGATGCGCTTAGGGCGGCGGTCTAGTTTTAAGGAAGATGGGTTAAAACCCATCCTACGCACCTGTTGCCAGACGTGCTGCCCTTTGTTAGGTGGCGCGTCATGACCGATACAAAGCATTCATCTGGCGCCCCGTGGCGCAATTTTTACGGCCGTTTTCGCGGCAAGACCATTCGCGCCAGTCAGCATGACTATCTCGATAATGATCTTTTGCCGTTGTCGCCCGGCCCGATTGATTGGGACGTGAACCCTGATCGCAACTCAGTTGATCTGGCAGATTACTTTGGCCAGCGCGAGCTGTGGCTTGAGATCGGCTTTGGCGGTGGCGAACATTTGGTCCATATGGCGGCCAAATATCCCGATGTCGGTATTTTAGGATGCGAGCCGTTTGTGAACGGCGTCGCCATGTTGCTTGGCAAAATCCGCAGGGCAAGCGTGACCAATCTGGGTGTGTATCCAAGCGATGTACGCAATGTGTTTGATGTTGTCCCTGACGGTACTTTTACCAAAGTGTTCCTGAACTACCCCGATCCGTGGCCCAAGAAACGCCACCACCGTCGTCGGTTTGTCACGCAAGAACATTTGGTGCCCTTGTTTGCAGCCATGGCACCCGGATCAGAATTGCGCGTTGCGACCGATATCGAAGATTATGTCCGTCAAACATTGGAAGAAGTTCCCAAAGCTGGTTTTGAATGGTTGGCCGAAGGGCCTGAGGATTGGCGCACCCCTTGGGCCGACTGGTTTTCCACACGCTACGAGCAAAAGGCACTTCGCGAAGGCCGCACCCCGCATTACCTGACGTTCCGCCGCCCGTAGGCGATGGAGCCTCCGGCGGGAGTATTTGGGAAAAAGCGAGGCGTAGGCGATGGACCCTTGGCACGCGGTGGTTTACGACGTTGGTGAATTCTTGAAAAAGTGAGATCCCGCGCATGTCTGGCCACGGCACCCCTGTTCCAATGACGTCCCGCCCTTGTGGCCCGCTAAAAGGCGAGGCCCGTGTGCCGGGTGACAAGTCGATTTCACATCGCTCGTTGATCTTGGGCGCGATGGCGGTTGGTACGACACATATCACAGGCTTGCTGGAAGGTGATGATGTGCTGGACACTGCCCGCGCGATGCGCGCGTTTGGCGCCACTGTTACGGACCACGGAAATGGCGAATGGTCGGTGCAGGGCGTCGGCGTTGGCGGCTTTGCCGAGCCTGACGGCGTGATCGATTGTGGTAACTCTGGCACTGGCGTGCGCTTGATCATGGGCACAATGGCGACGTCGCCGATCACGGTCACATTCACTGGCGATGCGTCGCTCAATTCGCGCCCGATGGGCCGCGTGACTGATCCGCTTGCGTTGTTCGGCACCCAATCCGTTGGTCGCGCAGGCGGCCGTTTACCGATGACATTGGTCGGCGCTGTTGATCCTATCCCAGTTACATACACAACGCCGGTTCCGTCCGCGCAGGTCAAATCAGCGGTCTTGCTGGCCGGACTGAATGCGCCGGGCCAAACTGTCGTGATCGAAAAAGAAGCGACCCGCGACCACACCGAGCGGATGCTTGCAGGTTTTGGTGCTGAAATCACCGTTGAAGACACCGCAGAGGGCCGCAAAATCACACTGACGGGCCAGCCAGAGCTGCGCCCGCAAACAATTGTGGTCCCGCGTGATCCGTCGTCGGCGGCGTTTCCGGTGTGTGCTGCGATCATCACGCCCGGGTCTGATGTGCTTGTCCCAAATATTGGGTTGAACCCGACCCGCGCGGGACTGTTCACCACTTTGCAAGAGATGGGCGCGGACCTGACGTTCGAAAATATGCGCGAAGAAGGCGGCGAACCTGTCGCCGATCTACGCGCCAAGTTTTCTCCAGACCTGCACGGTATCGCGGTGCCGCCTGCGCGTGCGGCCAGCATGATTGACGAATATCCGGTGCTGTCCGTGGTTGCGTCATTCGCAAACGGTGTGACCGATATGCAGGGCGTCAAAGAACTGCGCGTCAAAGAATCTGACCGGATCGATGCAATGGCCAAGGGTCTGCGCGCTGCTGGTGTTACCGTTGACGAAGGCGATGATTGGTGGCGCGTCACGGGCATGGGCCACGGCAATGTCGCGGGCGGTGTGACCGTTGCGTCCGTGCTCGATCATCGGATCGCGATGGCGTTTATGGTGATGGGCATGGCGACCCAAAAACCAATGACCGTGGATGACGGAAGCCCGATCACCACGTCGTTCCCGATTTTTGAAGGCCTGATGGGCGCCTTGGGCGCACAACTGGTTCGCAATAACATATGATGTTTACAGTCGCCATCGATGGACCAGCCGCCGCGGGCAAGGGCACAATATCCAAGGCAGTGGCCGCACATTATGGCTTTGCCCATTTGGATACTGGCCTGTTGTATCGCGCGGTTGGGGCGAAGGTTTTGGCTGGGGCTGACGCGTTGGTTGCGGCCCAAACATTGCAGCCGTCTGATTTGGACAATGCCGATCTGCGCACCCATGATGTGGCCCAAGCGGCCAGTCAGGTCGCGGTGAATGCGGATGTCCGTGAAGCATTGGTGACGTTCCAGCGTGACTTTGCGCGCCGTGATGGTGGTGCGGTTCTGGACGGGCGCGATATCGGGACGGTGATTTGCCCTGATGCAGCGGCCAAGCTTTATGTGACTGCCAGCGCGGTGTGCCGAGCGGCCCGTCGGCATAAAGAACTGCAAGATCGCGGCGATGACATCAGCGCGGATCAAGTGCTTGCGGACGTGATTACGCGTGACAAACGCGATGCGGAACGGGCGACGGCCCCAATGGTTGCAGCTGATGATGCGATCGTGATCGACACATCCGACATGACAATTGCGCAGGCGGTGGCCGCTGCAGTTGCTTATATCGACACGCAGCGCACCTAGGTTATTGGCGCATCATCCATGCTTGATAGGTCAGGCGGATCGATGAATAGCGGTATTCGATAAACGCGTTTGGCAGCGCGCCTTCGGTTGGGGTCAAAACCGCAGCGGGCAGCAGCCAGTTTTCGAAATTTACCGGCGCACTATGCGGAAAACGGGCCCATTTACGCAAAGCAGGGCAATCAAATTTGCCGCGCCATGCCATGCGTTTGGCAAGCTGGGCATGGGCCATGTCGATGATGGCGATGAACACCTGATCCTCTTCATCGTCGTAGGCATCCAGCGCACGACCTTTGGCCAGTTCCTGTTCATAATAATATGGATTGCAGTTCTCGAAAATTTGCAACGCCGTGGCTCGGTCGCAGGCAGGGTGACGCAGGATGGCATCAAAGATTTCGACCTCGCCAACGACACCATGAATGGATGTCAGGCAATGCAAGTCGTCTGCGCAACAATGCTCAATAAACGCGACAACGTCGCGGGAATCATCGCGCAGCACGTCGAGCAATTCGGCATTATTTTCCCACGCAGATTTTTGCGCAGTGTCGGATGAAACATGAAGAGTCATAGTGGCCTCTGGTTTGATGGTCTCTGTTTGGCCTGTGAATCCGCCCAAAATTAGACAGGATTGTGAATTTTGGATGCTTATTTTGTGGAGCATTGGGCGTGATGCGACCCTTGCCCTTAAGGCGAATTGGCCCTATACGCGCCCTGTCGAAGCGTCGAAACAGGTGCGGACATAAGGCCAGAGCGGGGTCGGTTTTACCGGCCCTGTTGTTTTATGTTCCATGATTGATGCCGTGACCAATTGAAATCCAAAGACCGGCGGAGACAACCGCAAGGCATGTAAACAAAACGAAGATTAGGAAACGACGCCACATGGCAAACACAATGGAAGAGTTTGAAGCACTCTTGAACGAAAGCTTCGAAATGGACACACCCGCTGAGGGGTCCGTTGTTAAAGGCAAGGTCATCGCTATTGAAGCTGGCCAAGCGATCATCGACGTCGGCTACAAGATGGAAGGCCGCATCGATCTTAAAGAATTTGCAAACCCAGGCGAAGACCCAGAGTTGAACGTCGGCGATACCGTCGAAGTGTTCCTCCGTCAGGTCGAAAACGCACGTGGCGAAGCTGTTATCTCTCGTGAGATGGCGCGCCGCGAAGAAGCATGGGATCGCCTCGAAAAAGCATATGCTGACGAAGAGCGTGTTGATGGGGCCATCTTTGGTCGCGTCAAAGGCGGCTTCACTGTTGATCTGGGCGGCGCAGTTGCGTTCCTTCCAGGCTCACAGGTTGACGTACGTCCGGTGCGCGATGCAGGCCCATTGATGGGTCTTAAGCAGCCGTTCCAGATCCTGAAAATGGACCGTCGTCGTGGTAACATCGTTGTATCGCGTCGCGCGATCCTCGAAGAATCCCGTGCCGAGCAGCGCGCTGAAGTTATCGGCAACCTGACTGAAGGCCAAGAAGTTGACGGCGTCGTCAAGAACATCACTGAATACGGTGCGTTCGTTGACCTCGGCGGCGTAGACGGCTTGCTGCACGTGACTGACATGGCATGGCGCCGTGTGAACCACCCATCCGAGATCCTCACAATTGGTGAGACGATCAAGGTGCAGGTCATCAAGATCAACAAAGAAACCCACCGTATCTCCCTCGGCATGAAGCAGCTGCAGGACGATCCATGGGATGCTGTTGAAGCCAAGTACGCTTTGGAAACAACGCACACTGGTCGCGTGACCAACATCACTGACTACGGCGCATTCGTTGAGCTGGAAGCTGGCGTTGAAGGTCTCGTTCACGTGTCCGAAATGTCTTGGACTAAAAAGAACGTACACCCAGGCAAGATCGTCTCTACTTCGCAAGAAGTTGAAGTCATGGTTCTGGAAATCGACAGCACTAAGCGTCGCGTTTCCCTTGGCCTCAAGCAGACACAGCGCAACCCATGGGAAGTCTTCGCAGAAGGCAATCCAGAAGGCACTGAAGTTGAAGGTGAAGTTAAGAACATCACTGAATTCGGTCTGTTCATCGGTCTCGAAGGCGACATCGACGGCATGGTTCACCTGTCCGACCTGACATGGGAAGGCCGCGGCGAAGACGTCATCGGCGATTTCCGCAAGGGCGACATCGTGAAAGCCAAAGTTGCTGAAGTTGACGTTGAAAAAGAACGCATCTCCTTGTCCATCAAGGCACTCGACGGCGATCCATTCGCTGACGCAGTTGGCGGCACGAAGCGCGGTTCGATCATCACTGTTGAAGTGACTAAGATCGAAGACGGCGGCGTTGAAGTGTCTTACGAAGGCATGACATCGTTCATCCGTCGTTCCGACCTGTCACGTGACCGCGCAGAGCAGCGTCCAGAGCGTTTCGGCGTTGGCGATAAGGTCGACGTTCGCGTCACCAACATCGATGCCAAAACACGTAAGCTTGGTCTGTCGATCAAAGCACGTGAAATCGCAGAAGAAAAAGAAGCAGTCGAGCAGTTCGGTTCATCCGACTCCGGTGCTTCCTTGGGCGATATCCTTGGTGCAGCTCTGAAAGCTGACGAATAAACATTATCTGCCATCCGGTAGATTTAGGGCCTCCGCAGGAAACTGCGGGGGCCCTTTTCGTTTAGCTAAACTGCCGACCAGCCATCGCATCCACTGCAGTTTCAAATGCGGCCTGATCCATGTCCTCGCTCAGCGCACGGGCAAAAAGCGCTGCTTGGGTTTCAGGTGCAAGCCCGCCCACAGGTGGATCACGGTCCAGATTTGTCGGGAACGAATAGCCGTCTGCGCAGGCCCCAATCGCCGCCGCCATTTCTGTGGTCGAAAGCTGGTCCTTCGCCGCCACCGCATGCGGATACAGC
>CAJXTP010000135.1 GCA_913061335.1 uncultured Loktanella sp. | reverse complement strand
CAAGAAGAAGACAAGCAGATCCTGAAAGGTGTCAATCTGTCGATTGGCGCAGGCGAGGTCCATGCTATCATGGGTCCAAACGGGTCTGGTAAGTCAACAACATCATATGTGTTGTCAGGCAAAGATGGCTACGAAGTTACGGCTGGATCGGTCACGCTTGACGGGGTTGATCTGTTGGAAATGGATCCAGAAGAGCGCGCTGCTGCGGGTCTTTTCCTTGCGTTCCAATACCCTGTCGAAATCCCTGGTGTTGGCAACATGACGTTCCTGCGCACTGCCGTGAACGCTCAACGTAAAGCGCGCGGTGAAGACGAAATGTCCGCAGGTGAATTCCTGAAGGTCGTACGTGAAAAAGCCAAATCGTTGAAGATCGACGCTGAAATGCTCAAGCGTCCGGTTAACGTTGGTTTTTCGGGCGGCGAAAAGAAGCGTAACGAGATTTTGCAGATGGCGATGCTTGAGCCAAAGATGTGCATCTTGGACGAGACAGATTCTGGCCTGGACGTTGATGCAATGAAGCTGGTGGCTGAAGGCGTGAATGCGTTGCGGTCTGAGGGGCGTTCGTTCCTTGTTATCACGCATTATCAGCGTTTGCTTGACCATATTAAGCCCGACGTTGTGCATATTATGGCCAATGGCCGCATCGTGAAATCGGGCGGACCGGAGCTGGCATTGGAAGTTGAAAACAACGGGTATGCCGATATTCTGGCAGAGGTGGCATAATGGCATTAGCCAAGCTGAAATCTGATGCAACGCAGGCCCGATTGGCTGGGCTTACGTTGCCCGAAGGTCTGGACGGCGCCCGCAAAGATGCGTTGTCGCGGGTGGCCAAAATGGGCCTGCCGCACAAACGTGACGAGTATTGGAAATACACCGACCCGATCAGCCTGACGCAGGCTGATCCGATTTCGGCGGCTGTATTTCACAGTGAAGACAGCCCGCTTTTTGCCGGTGTTGACAGTGTAAAAATCGTGTTTGTTGACGGTGTTTTTGATGCGGCTGCATCTGATGATCTGGTTTGCGCAGGCGTTGAGATCGACCGTTTGGTCGATGTCGCAGCTGCGGACATTCATTGGGCGACCGATCTTTACGGCACATTGGAAACACGCGGGCAGGTGCCTGTCGCGCGTCCTTTAGCAGCGCTGAATACGGCGTTTGCAACAGACGGCGTTGTGATCCGTGCAACGGGTAAAGCCGCCAAGCCGATCAGCTTGGTCTATCTGCACGGCGATGACGCATCTGATGTGATGTTGCACTGTGTGGTCCGTGTTGAGGCAGGTGCCGATGTTACCTTGCTTGAAACGGGTCCTGCGGCTGCGCGGTTTAATTCAGTGCTTGAAGTCGATGTGGCTGAAGGTGGTGCGTTCCACCATGTACGTGCCCAAGGTCGTGACCATGAACGTCGCGCTGTAACCCATTGTTTTGCAAGGATTGCATCGAACGGTTTGTTTAAATCGTTTACCCTGACTGCAAACGGCACGATGACCCGCAACGAATGTATTCTTGAACTGCTTGGCGACGATGTTGTGGCCCATGTGGCCGGCGCATGTGTCGGTGATGGTGATGATTTCCATCATGATGACACCATTTTCATCACCCATGACGGTCTGCGCGGCGAAAGCCGTCAGGTGTTCAAAAAGGTGCTGCGCAACGGTGCTGTTGGCGTGTTCCAAGGCAAGATTTTAGTTAAGGCCGGTGCGCAAAAGACCGATGGTTATCAGATCAGCCAGTCGCTTTTGTTGGACGGGGACAGCCAGTTTTTGGCCAAGCCAGAGCTTGAGATTTACGCCGATGACGTGATTTGTTCGCATGGGTCTACGTCGGGTGCCATTGATGAAGATGCACTGTTTTACATGCAGTCGCGGGGCGTTGGGCGCAAAGCAGCGACTGATCTTTTGACGTTGGCGTTTTTGGCTGAAGCGCTGGAAGAAATCGACAACCCTGCGCTGGCTGATGATTTGCGGGATCGGCTTGATAGCTGGTTGGCGCGTCGTAGCTGATGGCGGTCACCACGGATATCATGCGCACTTGGCGCGGGCCACGCGCAGTGATGCGTGACCTATTGGATCAAGGCCAACGCGAAGATCGTGCGTTGGCCTATCTGATGGCCGCATGCATCGTGATTTTCATCGCACAATGGCCGCGCTTGTCGCGACTTGCCGCCGGATTCGACGGAACGGGTGCCGAGGCACCGGAATTGTCGCGGTTGATTGCGTATGAATTCTTGGGTTGGCTGATGGTTTGGCCGTTGATGTTTTACGCTATTGCTGCGGTGGCGCATGTCGCAGCCTATGTATTTGGCGGGCAGGGCGATTGGTATAGCGCGCGTTTGGCGTTGTTCTGGGCGCTTTTGGCGACTACGCCGATGGCGTTGCTTTACGGTTTGATGGCCGGGTTCTTGGGCCCTGTTGCAGGTTCCAATTTGGTTGGCGGCCTATGGCTACTGTCGTTCGTCGTCATCTGGATTGGCTGCCAACGCGAAGCTGGACGCGGCTGATGACAGATGCGCGCGACTTCTTTGCGTTAATTTGGCTCACGTTGGTTAATCCTGAACTGATGGCGCGGCGGATTATGCAGCAAACCTATGGTCGCAATACGCTGTGGATGGGCGTTGGGCTGGTCAGTATCTTAAGCGTGGTGCTGGTGCTGTTGGTCGGAATTGTAACATCGCCAGTCCCGTTGCCCTTGGGGCTCAGCCCGATGATGTATGGCCTGACAATGGCCTGTGTGTTGATTATTTTAACCATGGCGCTGTATCTTACGGGCCATATGCTTGGCGGGAAGGCGACGTTTCCGCATGCATTTGCTGCCGTGATTTGGTTGGAAATGACAGCGCTTTGCGTCCGAAGCGCGCAGGCATTTGTGTCCATTGTCAGCCCAAGTGTCGCAGGGCTTTTGTCTATTGTTGGCCTTGTCGCATTGCTTCGGGTGTTGGTGACGTTCGTAAATGAAACGCAGCGCTTTGACAGCCAACCGCGCGCCTTGGCAACCATCGTGATCGCCATACTCGGCATTGGATTTGGCTTTGGGTTTTTCCTAACAGTGATCGGCGTGAGCGCCCAGTTGGAGATATAGACATGTTTGACGTCCTTAAAATTCGCGAAGATTTTTCAATTCTTGGCCGTCAGGTGAACGGTAAGCCTTTGGTTTATCTTGATAATGGTGCGTCCGCCCAAAAACCACAGGTTGTCATCGATGCAATCAACACGGCCTACGCCGAAGAATACGCAAACGTGCATCGCGGTCTTCATTTGCTGTCCAGCATCGCGACTGAAAAATATGAAGGTGTGCGCGCCAAGATTGCGCGTTTCCTGAATGCAGCGTCCGAAGACAACATTATTTTGAATTCTGGCACGACTGAGGGCATCAATATGGTGTCTTACGCTTGGGCCGCACCACGTATGCAAGCGGGTGACGAGATCGTTTTGTCGATCATGGAACACCATGCCAATATCGTGCCCTGGCATTTCTTGCGCGAACGTCTTGGTGTGGTGATCAAATGGGTCGATGTGGACGCCAAAGGTGATCTTGATCCAGAAGCAGTGATCGCGGCGATTGGCCCAAAGACCAAATTGGTTGCCGTCACCCATATGTCCAACGTGTTGGGCACTGTGGTTGATGTCAAAACAATCTGTGCCGGTGCGCATGCCAAAGGCGTGCCTGTGTTGGTCGATGGATCACAATCCACCGTGCACATGCCTGTTGATGTCACGGATATTGGCGCTGATTTTTATGCGATCACGGGGCATAAACTTTACGGTCCATCGGGATCAGGTGCGATTTATGTCGCAGCTGATCGCATGACCGAGATGCGCCCATTTATGGGTGGCGGTGATATGATCCGCGAAGTGACCCGTGATACGGTAACCTACAATGATGCTCCGATGAAGTTTGAAGCAGGAACACCGGGGATCGTGCAGACGATCGGGCTTGGTGTTGCATTGGATTACATGATGGACGTTGGTATGGGCGCGATTGCGGCGCATGAGGCTGACCTTTGTCGCTATGCGCGCGGTCGGCTTGATGGATTGAACTGGGTGAACGTTCAGGGCCAATCGGCAACCAAAGGGGCGATATTTAGCTTTACCATCGACGGTGCGGCACATGCCCATGACATTTCAACGGTGCTTGATAAAAAGGGCGTCGCGGTGCGGGCAGGGACCCATTGCGCGATGCCGTTGATGGACCACATGGGTGTCGGGGCTACCTGCCGCGCGTCATTTGGAATGTACAACACCACCGACGAAGTGGATGTGCTGATAGATGCGCTAGAGCTATGTCATGATCTGTTTGCGTAGGATGGGTTTTAACCCATCTGCATTGCATTAGGGCGTTGCGGCATCTGTTTGCCCAAGTTATAGATTGGCCAACGCACCCTTAGCTCAGCTGGATAGAGCGCTGCCCTCCGAAGGCAGAGGCCACAAGTTCGAATCTTGTAGGGTGCACCATATAAACAAGGGTTTTCAGGTCTTCCGATATTCCACGGTGACAAGAAACGGCCAAGAAACTACCCTTTTCGGTCCATTATTGCTGCGGTTTCAACCTGAAAATCTGGGTGGTGATGGTGATACGTTTCTTCAAGAGTTCTGATTGATGTGCCGAAATAACCCGCAGCGTCTGAAAGATTTGCCCCGCCTTGCATGGCCCATGTAATTGCAGTGTGCTTGAGGGTGTGCGGGGTGGCGTCTGGCAAGCCAGCAATTCCGCGCGCTCTATGCCATGCAGTTTTTATGTCAGCGACTTTGGCCCCGCGATAATTCACCGCCCAACCCCCATCACGTTCCCACCGACGACAATGCGCCAGAAGTTTGCGTGGCATCCTGACCGGCGGTTTTCGTTTCTTTGTCACGCGGCCATCATTTGCGGCTCGGTACATGACGCCGTGCTTGCAGTCGATCCATCCGCCGCGCGGGTGTGGCTCAAACCGTAGATCAAGAACCGCAGTCTTTCGGCTTCCAGTATAGAGCGCCAGTAGGATGAATCGGGCAAGGTGTTTGGATCGCGGGTCTGACCGCGCAGCGCGCATTAGTGCGGCAACCTCTGAGCGGGTGAGCCAGCGTTCTTTTCCGCTTGGCTTGTCCGGCATGTGAACTGATGGGGCGCGGGTCACGTATCCCTCTGCGGCGCAGTAATTGAGCGCAGCGCGTAGGGTTCCGAGTTCGCGGCGTGTCGTGCCTGCGGATCTATTCCGTGACGCAGCATATCTGCGACAAGTGGATGTTGTGACCGCAGCAACTGGCAACTCACCCCAAAACGGCAGCAACGCCTTAAGCGCGTAGCCTATCCGTTCAGGTGCCGCCGCAGTCGGTGCGTGTTCTTCGCCATATATAACCAGCGCTTCGGAAACTAGGAATGTTTCTGGCGTATGGGTGTTACGGTGGGTGCCCTTTGCGATGATGTAATCTGCGAGGGCTTGGTCAGCTTCGCTACGGTCTGTTGCGCCTGTCTTCCGCTCAATTTTGCCGTCGAGGATAACCCATTGGCCTCCCCGCGTTTTGGTTGGCTTGCGCCAGTAGAGGCGTGCGCCTTTGCTTGGCCTTGGCATGATCTGATGAACCTTTCTAAATCCGCCTCATAAATTTTGGGCGTTCGCCCAATCCGAACCGTTAGATTTGCGGCGTCTGACTTTTCCAAAACCGCTGCGGGGCTTTCTTTAAGCATTTCCGCAACTGACTTGATTGTTAAAAGGGTGTGCATACCCATTTTATCCCTCCTGAACGTCAAGTTCGTGCGATATGAGAACTGTCGCATCGTCAGGCCAAGCGAACCGGACAGAGTTGCCACCGGCGTGTTCGACCCAGAACGCAGGCTTGCCACTGACCAGAATATGCCGACCGAAGCCCTCCGGTACCGGTGCCTCGTTGATGAAGGCGACCATTGTCAGAAACCGTTTGAAGGTGATCGCATCGTTGGCCGACTGGATCGCGTTGAAAGCCCGCAGCCGCCGCGTTTCCGTCTTGGTCCCAGCAAGTAGCGCGGCCACCATTTCGGCGTTGAATAGCTTGGGGATCATTCTCATGTCACCACCCCGAACGCGCCGATGCGTATCAGATAATTGCGATCCAAAGTTGACCAATCAAAATCGTCTTTAAACTTGCCGCACTTGTCAGTTGACCGAGTACAGGGGTGACCGGGTGCAGGCGTGTAACTGCAGGACGTCAGGCCGAGTGATTTCATCACCTCCACGCCAGACACCGGCGCGGCGGCGGTGCATTCACCGACGTTGCCCATATCACTACGCCAGTGATCACAGCCCGCGCAGCATTGACCAAATTCCCAATATGTCCGGTCACATATCTCCTGATATTCTATATCCCAATCCGCGCGCTGGCGGGCTGCAGATGCAGCAATAAATTGCTGGCGTAGCGTCTCAATCTTGCCCTGTAAATCAGTCATGTCACCACCCCGTCATGTGTTACGCCGTCGAGAAGTCGACCAGCTGCTTTCTTGCCGATTTTTACAAACTGTTGGCCGTCTGACTTGGCCACACAAGATTTTACGTGACCGCTATTGTTTACGTGGTTTATGGGGTGATCATCATCTGATATTGGCAACCACTCTCCCCACTGCTTGAACAGAAACGGCGTCTCTGCGGCTGCGCACTGGTCGCGGATGGATCGCGCCCAATCGGGGTGCATGGGCCGTGCTTTCGGGCCGCTCTCGCCGCCGACGATTACCCAGTCAAGTGATGGACAGCCTTCTTCGCTTTGTTGTTCTTCGGCAACAGGATCACCCAAGGCGGGCCACCATGAACCGTTAAGGGTATTGTAACAACCATCGACCTCCCACGTTTGGCGCTCACCTACGGCAAAGGGGTTTGGCGTCCATATGGAAAAATCAACCGGTCCCAAGAGCGGCTCCATCGACAGACCAACCCACGGGATGCCCAGACGTGCCTTAAGGTCGAGCAGCTTTGGAATGTCGCGGTTCGCCTCGTCTTGGTTCACGACCGTGATCATCAGGCCGACGTGGGACGGCCAGCCGCCATCGCGCCACATCTGCGGCGCCATCTTTTCCACATTACCGATGCGCTTGGTCAATAATTGAATACGTGTGTCGGTCGCGGCATCAATGTCCTTGAAGGCATCTTTGCGCCAATCTGGATCGACCGCATTATCAAACACGTCTGACAGGCTTGAACAGAACACGCGCGGCCAGCGGCCATGTTCAGCGTAGAACGCCCCGGCCTCGCGATTGATCTTGCGCAGCTTGGCGATGCCGCCCTTGACCAACCGACGCGGCGCACCGGGCCCCCAATGAGATCCGCCAGTAAAGCGCACGTCTCGCGCCTCCGCGTAACAGTTATCGCAACCGGGCCCGACCTTCTGGCAACCCTCCCAGAAGTTCACGGTGAAGTCTGTCCATTCGATTTTGGTTTGATCAGCCATGTTCAGATTCCTTGTTCGGGGTTGTATTCTTGGCGCACGCGATCGACGGCAACATCAAACCACTTTTTCGATTTTTCGATCCCGATGCTTGCACGTCCGGCGCGCATTGCTGCGACCATTGCGGTCCCTGATCCCATCATGGGATCGAGAACGGTGTCGCCTTTGTTAGTGGAATTCCGAATGTAGTGATCTGCTAGTGCGATCGGCTTTTCGGTCGGGTGCGCGGTCTCGCGTTTGGCGTTCATCGTAAACGACTGCTTTGATCCGCAATCATTGATTCCTTGCGGGTCGGCTTTGCCCTTCCAGAAGTAGAGAGCGAATTCGAGGTTTTTCATATACCAGCGATTGCGGGTCGCGCGCACCTTGTCCTGTCCGTCGTCAGGGTTTTTGGAACCAAGAGCTGCTTAAACTAAGAGAGAGTTT
>CAJXTP010000134.1 GCA_913061335.1 uncultured Loktanella sp. | reverse complement strand
AAAGAACACTTGGCTTTTGATCGGGTCCCATTTGTCGGCCTGTGCTGCGTTGGGTTGGACCAGCCGCACCGTTGGGCCGGTGTAATCTGGCACAGGCCCCGCGCCTAAAACGGCCCATCCGAGCATGGCGGCCACGGGGATTGTCAGCGGCCAAATCTGTCTTTGCCAGAGCAGTGCGAACGCCAAGCCAAGCATGACCGTCACCAACGTCAGTAGATGCGGTCCACCGAATGCTGCAAGTTGGGCCAGCGGTGTGTCGATCCAGATGTGACCCAGCAACGCCCATGGAAATCCGGTGAATAGGTAGCTGCGCAAAGCCTCTGCGCCAGCGATCATCAGGCCCGCCGAAATCATGCTGTGCGGACGGGCCACGTAGCTGGCCGCAGCCCAGAACAGCGCCGCGCCACCCGCCATCAAGATCAGGGCGAATGGCGCCATCCAGCCTGTTGAACCGATATCGACCAAGAACGGCGACACGATCCAATGCAGGGATACCGCAAAATAGCCTGCGCCGAAAAGCCAGCCTTCGCGGAACGCCGCACGGCGGGTGGATTTCGGGCAATTTAACCAGATTGCCAGTGCCGCAACAGTCACGAACCAGAGTCCCCAAGGGGCTTGGCCCATGCCCGCCACGAGGCCCAATCCAAAAGGGATCAGCACCAGTTTAATCGCGCGTTGCGTTGGGCAGGCGGACGCGCAAGCGTTTGATCCGGCGGGGGTCAGCATCAAGGACTTCGAATTCGGTGCCATCAGGATGCACGATAATCTCGCCGCGCGCGGGCACAGAACCGGACAGCATGAACACGAGGCCACCAAGAGTGTCGACTTCTTCCTCGTCGATCTCGGGGTGATCGGTTAGGTTAATGCCAACTTCTGCTTCGAATTCTTCGAGGTCGGTGCGCGCGAGGGCCACATAGATGCCGTCGCTTTCGCGTGTGAACGATTTTTCTTCGTCGATATCATGCTCGTCTTCAATCGCGCCGACGACCTGTTCGATCAAATCTTCAATCGTGACCAAACCGTCGGTGCCGCCGTATTCATCAATGACCAAGGCCATGTGAATCCGTTCTGACTGCATTTTTTGCAGCAATACGCCAAGCGGCATTGATGGGGGTACATACAACAGCGGGCGCAGCATAGCGCGCAGATCATAGTCGTCGATGCCGCCATTGAACCCGAATTTCAGTGCGAAATCTTTGAGGTTTGCGATGCCGATGGGCGTGTCCAGCGTGCCGTCATAAACCGGCAATCGCGTCATGCCACTGGACCGGAATACTTTTACAAGTTCATCCTTGCTGGCCGTCACCGACACAGCAACGATATCAGTCTTGGGAATCGCCACATCTTGCACGCGCATGCGGCGCAAGTTGAGCATCCCGGGCATCGGAGTTGCAGGCAATACGGGTCTTGGGTTGTCTTCTTGTGCGCCGCCAGCGACGGCTTCGGACGGGCTTAGGGCGTCAAAGAAGCGGCCAATAAATCCGCGATTTCGCATCTCAGTGGGGTCATCTTGCGCGCTTTGCGCCGCAATAGAGGACCCTTCGGTTGTGTCGCCCATCTTTTCCTTACCTAATATTTCGCCCATACACGATCGACCTTATACCCTATATGGGTCCGCAATGCCTAGTTTGCCAAGTATCCGCGTTTCCAAGCCCTCCATGAGGGTGGCATCTGCGTCACGCTCGTGATCATAGCCAAGCAAATGTAACAGACCGTGAACGACCAAATGGGTGGTGTGATCATGCATGGTTTTGCCTGCCGCCGAAGCCTCGGACAGGCAGGTGTCATAAGAAATCGCAATATCGCCCAGCTCTGGATCGGTCGGATCAGGGGGCAGCGGCGCGGCGCCGTCCACGTCAGCGCCGCGTTCATCTGATGGCCAGCTGAGAACATTTGTTGGCACAGGTTTGCCGCGAAAATCAGCGTTCAACGTGGCGATCCGGTCGTCGGAGCATCCCATCACGCAGGCCTCAAACCCCTGTAAATTAAGGTGATTGAACGTGGCTTGGGCAGCATGGTCGGACAGTTCTTCTAGCCCAGCGCCATCCCAGCGCGGGTCTTCTATTACGCAATCAACGGTCATCGGTTTGCTTCATCTTCTTTTTCATAGGCCTCGATTATTGCCGCGACCAACGGATGGCGCACCACGTCTTTTGACGTGAAATAACTAAAGCTGATCTTGGGGATGTGTTTGAGCATGCGCTCGGCATCCCACAGGCCAGACGACACACCGCGCGGCAAATCGATCTGGGTGCGGTCGCCAGTAATGACCATGCGCGATCCTTGGCCGAGCCGTGTCAAAAACATTTTCATCTGCATCGATGTGGCATTTTGGGCCTCGTCGAGCACCACAAACGCGTTTGACAGGGTACGGCCACGCATAAATGCAAGCGGCGCAATCTCGATGATCTTTTCTTCCATCATTTTGGCGGCCTGTTTGCCGGGCAAAAAGTCGGCCAAAGCATCATAGAGGGGCCGCATATAGGGATCGACTTTGTCTTTCATATCGCCCGGCAAATAGCCCAGCTTTTCGCCTGCCTCTACGGCGGGGCGAGACAGAATGATTTTATCGACTTTGCCGCTGATCAACATGTTCACGCCGACAGCAACGGCCAGATAGGTTTTGCCAGTGCCTGCGGGGCCAATGCCGAACGACAATTCTTTGTCGAACAACGCCTGCACATAGGCCTTTTGGGCTTCGGTGCGCGGTTCGACCAATTTCTTGCGGGTCTTAATTTCGACCCGCTCGGTTCCGCCTTTAAACAGCTCGCGCTGATCGCCTGCCTCTGGGGCACCTGTTGCATCGGGACCGCCCATACGCAATTCGCGGTCGATATCACCGGGTTCTAGCGTGCGGCCAGCCTCTAGGCGTTGGTACAGTGATTTGAGCGCATCTAACGTTTCTTGGCGGGGGCCGTCTTCGCCAACCACTGAAAGCTGATTGCCACGGCGCAGGATTTGCACACCATAAGCCTGCTCTAACGTGGCAAGGTTGCGGTCGTATTCGCCGCAAAGGTCAATCAAAAGGAAGTTATCAGGGAATTCCAATGTGGATTCCGCGGTGTCGGTCAGATCAGAAGCCAATCAACTCTCCTTGGCACTTAAGGTTTCATGGATAAGGTGGGCCGCCGTCCCCGTAAGGGCAAGGCTGAAAAACGAAAAAGGCCGCAGATTGCGCTGCGGCCCCTTCCAAATCGTATGATCGTGATCACGCCTAGAGCGGATCAGGAATGTCGGATCCTTCACGGAACGGGCCGACAACGGTGTTTGGCGGTGCTACACCAGAACAAACTGGACGACCATCGGGTGTCATGCGCTCGGACATGTATCCTTCAAAGCCGTCATCAATGATCCAGTGATCGCAGCCGTTTGGATCAACCCAAACACCAGCAACCAGTTGCGACAGGTGCTTACTGTCGCGGCCCGCGTCTACAAAACGCTCGGCGCCAGTCCGGTTACCGCCTTCGATACTACCTGCACAGGCCGATAGGGTAAGACCAGCAACAAGCAGCGCAGTGATTTTCATCGTTTTCATAACATCTGCTCCTTAACGTACACAGTAGATTTCAACGCGGCGGTTCTGCTGCATTGCTGCTGCAGATCCACCTTGGGCACGAGGCTGGCGTTCACCAAACCCTTTGACGTCCACAACATTTGCGCCAGCACTTTGCGCGATGCTTGAAACGGCAGAGGCGCGCCGCTGAGACAGGCCCATGTTGTATTCATCAGATGCACGGGCATCAGTGTGACCGTAGATCAGGAACCCAAATGCATTTGCCGACTGGAAGAAATTCATCAGCTCGGTTTTCTTGGAATTCGGGATAATTGACTTGTCCGTCGCAAACAGCTGATCGGTTGGGATGATCCCACATATCTCGGAGCGGTGGCACACTGGACGACCATCGCGCGTGCGGTGCGGCGACATGTAGCCTTCAAAGCCATCATCCATCACCCAATGCTCGCAGCCATCAGGGTCAATCCAGACGGTCGCCTCATAAGATTCGCCAACCCCGGTGTTTGTCTGCGCTTGCGCTGCCCCTGCGAGCAAAGAAAGCGTCATCGCACCTGCGATGGCACCGCCTGTAAGCGCGCGCAACGTATCTTTAACTGATGTTGCCATTTGTTTTCCCTCGTTATCTGCCGGATGCAAAATGGCATTCCGCCTTGTCACCCACTATATCGCCACAATATGCGCAAACTTGGGTGATAAAGAAAGAACAAATAGCTATATATTATGTCTGATACGGCAACAGTACCTGCAAATATTGCAGATTAGCCACGCCATTAACCACAATCGGCGAAATCTTGATTGCTCAAAGCAGACCTAAATCAGTCTTTGCACAATTCACCTGCAAGGCTGTTTGTGCTGCTATGCGTGATTTTGACCCGCTTTACCTGACCTATGACATCAGCGGGGGCATCTGCATAAACAGCGTGCAGATGGCCAGATTTGCCGATCATCTGGCCATCGGTGCGGCCAGATTTTTCAAACAACACCTGAACTTCGCGGCCAACCATGCTTTCTTGAATGGCGCGTTGTTGCTGGGTCAACAGGCCCTGCAATTGCTGCAAGCGCATGCTCATTACATCCTCGGGGAGTTGCGGTTTTTCAGCGGCTGGCGTGCCTGGACGGGTGGAGTATTTGAACGAATACGCCTGTCCGTAGCGGACTTCACGGATCAGCGCCAAAGTGTCCTCAAAATCAGCGTCAGTTTCACCCGGGAAGCCAACGATAAAATCGCCCGAAAGTAGGATATCAGGGCGGGCTTCGCGGATACGCTCGATGACCCTAAGATAGCTTTCAGCCGTATGCTTGCGGTTCATCGCCTTGAGGATCCGGTCCGAGCCTGATTGCACAGGCAAGTGCAGGTAGGGCATCAGTTTTTCGCAGGTGCCGTGGGCCTCGATTAGCGCATCATCCATGTCGTTGGGGTGCGAGGTGGTAAAGCGGATGCGTTCCAACCCATCTACTTTGTTAAGCGCCCAGATCAGCCCCGCAAGGCCGCCTTCGTGGCCATGGTAGGCGTTGACGTTTTGGCCAAGCAGCGTGATTTCACGCACGCCTGCCTCGACCAATTCTTGGGCTTCGCGCACAACGCGGTCAGCAGGGCGAGATACCTCGGCACCGCGGGTATATGGCACGACGCAGAACGCGCAAAATTTATCGCAGCCTTCTTGGACGGTCAGGAACGCGGTCGGGCCGCGCTTGGCTTTACTGCGGGATTTGAGCGTCTCGAATTTATCGTCATCGGGGAAATCTGTGTCCAGCGCGCGCACGCCCGACTGCACGGCATCGTCCATCGCGGGCAATCGGTGGTACGATTGCGGGCCAACGACCAGATCAACCATCGGCTGGCGGCGAATAATTTCGGCGCCCTCAGCCTGTGCGACACATCCGGCAACGCCAAATTTCACATTGGGATTCGCGACTTTTAGGTGCTTCATTCGGCCTAATTCGTGGTAAACTTTTTCAGCTGCTTTTTCGCGTATGTGGCAGGTGTTCAGCAGGATCATGTCCGCGTCATCCGCGGTGTCGGTCTGCACATATCCCTTGCCGCCCAGCGCCTCAGCCATGCGTTCACTGTCATAAACGTTCATTTGACAGCCATAGGTCTTGATAAATAGCTTTTTAGGTTCGGACATAGGGACACCATTTAGGGGATTTTGCGCAATACTGCCGTGTAACCTGCGCGCAGCCCGCTTGCAATGACGCGGAGATTCACGCAATTTGCACGAAATTACAGGATCATCTGCATACCATGCATTTTACAAGCCTCAACCAATTCTTAAAAGAAGGGACTGCGGCCTTGGCCAAAGGACCGATTGCGTTGATCTTGCTCGAAGACGATGTCGAGGTTGGCAGCTCTATCCGGCATCACTTAGACGCGGGATTTAAGTCTGTTGTGACTTTTGGGGCGGCTGACATTGATTTGCCTGATGGTTTGCCCGCCAACGTTCACCGCGTCGATTTTGATGCAACTGTGCGCGATGCACAGGTCACCGTCGTGAATGCTGTGATCGAAAAGGCACCGGGCCAATGGGTGTATTACTGCTATAACACCGAATACATCTTTTTCCCGTTTTGCGAACATCGTGCCATTGGTGAAATGCTAGCGTTTCATACCGAAGAACGGCGAGACGCGATCCTGACGTATGTTGTAGATCTTTATGCTGGTGATCTGCTTGAAAGCCCAACGGCCGTGTCGCTTGATGATGCCTATATGGACAAATCGGGGTATTACGCGTTGGCCCGCAAAGATGCGCAAAATGAATTCGAAGAACGTCAGCTCGACTTTTTTGGTGGCCTAAGGTGGCGGTTCGAAGAACATGTGCCTGCCCTGCGCCGCCGGATTGATCGGATTTCCATTTTTCGCGCCAAACCTGGCTTGCGGTTACGGACGGATCACACATTCAACGATCCTGAATACAACACCTATGCATGTCCGTGGCATCACAGCATTACCGCTGCCCTCGTGTCATTTCGGACTGCAAAAGCGCTGAAACGTAATCCGGTAAGTGCGGCCCAGATCAGCACGTTCAGGTGGCATAATTCTACGCCATTTGAGTGGCATTCCCAGCAGTTGCTAAATTTGGGTTTGATGGAGCCTGGTCAGTGGTTTTGACCGAAGATGCGTTAAAACGCATCCTACGCTTATAGGCTGAACATAGCGGCCAGTCGCCACCGTCGCGCAATAGCCCTGCACGCAGTGGTGCCGTCGCAATCAAGTGATCGTGTAGCGCGTAGTCATCGGCGTCTTTGATGTGATGCTCCCAAAACCGGCGCTGCCAAATCCCTTTTTCACCACGCTTTTGCAGACTCGCACTCCGCCCCACTGGCATTGGTACATGACGCGAGAACGTTGATTTAATTTGCCGCCAACGCGCCGAATAATCCGCGTCGTCATCAGGAAGCGTCCAGATCATCTGGACCTGCGCGGGTAAAACGACTGCCGCGTTGATCACAAACGGCCGCAGCTTTTGGCACAGGCTGACCGCGTGCCGGAGCAACGCGACCTCATCCGCCAAAAGGCTGCTGTCTGGATCTGCGAGGCATGCAGAGAAATAATAGGTGCTACCGGGCACACGAAGTCGGCGATAATTTGTCATGAACCTAACGTGCGGCGATTCTGGTAAACAAATATTAAACGGTGAAACCATCGTAGGATGGGTTTTAACCCATCATTTGCGCCGCAGGCGGATCACAACATCCACAGATGCAATCTCCGCGCCCTCAGGCACATCGGGTAAGCGCCGGATTTCCAGCTCTTGGGCAGGTGCATCCGTCAACACAGCCGTATCTTCCCAATAGAAATGTGGATGATCGGTAATATTGGTGTCAAAATAGCTTTTGGACCCATCGACCGTAATCTCGCGCATCAGCCCAGCTTCACAAAACGCGCTCAGCGTATTGTAGACGGTCGCAAGCGAGACCTTTTCACCAACACCTGATGCAGCTTCATACAGGCTTTCAGCCGTGACATGGCGGTTCTGCCCATCGCCCACCAACAATCCGGCAAGCGTCATCCGCTGGCGCGTTGGGCGTAAACCCACCCGTCCTAGCCATGCTGTGCTGCGATCTTGTGTCAGGTTGGTCATCATCACCATTCTCTTATCTCTTCTATTCATATGAGGGAATAGGGCGCGGGATCAAACGAAAACGCACAATTGCGGACGGCACCCCACCCTTGCAGCACCCGAGTCTGCGGTGATAGACATCAAACAACAGAACAAACACACGATATTGAGGGCGCATCTACATGGCAAATTATCCATCCAGTTTTGACAAAGAAGGTCTTTTGGCCCTGTCTCTTATACACATCTCCGAGCCCACGAGACCTCTCTACATCT
>CAJXTP010000133.1 GCA_913061335.1 uncultured Loktanella sp. | reverse complement strand
AGATATGGGCACTGGAGAGCGTGAAATGGCGTGGATCGCCGACCAGTATAAGCGCATGAACACGACCGATATTAATGGTGCGGCATGTGTCACGGGTAAGCCGATTAACGCAGGCGGTATTCAGGGCCGCACAGAGGCGACGGGCCGCGGTGTTCAATATGCATTGCGTGAGTTTTTCCGCTATGACGAAGATAAAGCTGCGGCGGGCCTGACCGGCACGTTGAAAGGTAAGCGCGTTATTGTGCAAGGGCTTGGCAATGTGGGCTATCACGCGGCTAAGTTTTTGTCCGAAGAAGACGGGTCAATTATCACTGGCATTATTGAGCGTGATGGTGCGCTACATAATGAAGACGGTTTGGATGTTGAGGCGGTCCGTGCTTGGATCGTGAAACATGGCGGCGTTTCGGGTTATCCGGATGCCAATCACCATGCTGACGGCTCGCTGTTGCTAGAAGCCGAATGTGAGATTTTGATCCCTGCGGCATTGGAAGCTGTGATCAATCTGTCAAACGCTGATCGTATCAAAGCGCCGTTGATTATTGAGGCGGCGAACGGCCCTGTGACGGCCGGTGCCGACGATATTTTGCGCGACAAGGGCTGTGTGATTATCCCTGATATGTATGCCAACGCGGGCGGTGTGACGGTGTCGTATTTCGAGTGGGTCAAGAACCTGTCGCACATCCGTTTTGGTCGCATGCAGCGCCGAGCCGAAGAGGCCCGCCATCAGGTGTTGGTCGACGAATTGCAGCGCTTGGATCGTTATTTGGGCGCCGATTGGTCGATGTCCAAGGACTTTAAGGAAAAGTACCTGCGCGGCGCTGACGAGCTGGAGCTAGTTCGGTCCGGTTTGGATGACACGATGCGGTCTGCTTATCAGTCGATGCGCAAAGTTTGGCATGCCCGCGATGATGTGAAAGATTTGCGTACCGCAGCCTATATTGTGTCGATCGGCAAGGTCGCGATGAGTTATCAAGCTAAGGGGCTTTGATCAAATAGCGCACGCTTTGCGCGCATTACATTTTTGGATTGGCGCGGAGCAGAGTGTTCCGCGCCAATTTTTGTCGGTGCGCGGCTTTTCATCTGGGGTGCACCCGCCTAGCCTTTGATTTGTGTAATCAAGGATGGGTCTATGGGATTCTCGGGCTTTCGCGTTTTGAAAGAAGGGTTGTTTGGCCAGAAGGGCTGGACCCCGCAATGGCGCAATCCTGACCCCAAGGACGAATATGATATCGTCATTATTGGCGGCGGTGGGCATGGGTTGTCGACCGCGTTTTATCTTGCCAAAGAGCATGGCATGACGAATATCGCTGTACTGGAAAAGGGCTATTTGGGCGGTGGCAATGTCGGTCGCAATACCACGATTGTGCGCGCCAATTATTTCCTTCCGGGCAATTCCGAGTTTTATTCCCATTCGTTGAACTTGTGGGAAGGCATGGAGCAGGAACTGAATTATAATACGATGATGTCGCAGCGCGGTGTCATTAACCTGTTTCATTCTGATGGTCAGCGAGATGCGTTTGCCCGCCGTGGCAATGCGATGGTAAATCAAGGTGATGACGCCGAGCTGCTGGACGTCGCGGGTGTCCGCAAGCATTTGCCGTATCTGGATTTTGAAAACGGTCGCTTTCCGATTTATGGCGGGTTGTTGCACCGCCGCGGTGGCACGGCCCGACATGATGCGGTTGCGTGGGGCTATGCCCGTGGTGCTGATCAGCGCGGTGTTGACTTGATCCAGAATTGTGAAGTCACTGGAATTGATATTGAGGCGGGTGTCGTCAAGGGCGTGCAGACCACGCGCGGTGCCATTCGTGCCAAGAAGGTCGCGATTGTGACCGCTGGTCGGTCGGGGCAGGTGGCAGCCATGGCTGGCATGCGCTTGCCGATTGAGAGCCATGTTTTGCAAGCGTTTGTGACCGAGGGCCTAAAGCCTGTGATTGATCATGTTGTCAGTTACGGCATGGGACATTTTTATATCAGCCAGTCCGATAAGGGTGGTTTGGTGTTTGGCGGTGATCTGGATTTCTACGCGTCTTATGCCGCCCGTGGCAATTTGCCGATGAAAGAGCATGTGATGGAGGCCGCGATGACCTTAATGCCGATGATCGGTAAAGCCCGCGTGTTGCGGTCTTGGGGTGGGATCATGGATATGACGCCGGATGGCAGCCCGATCATTGATAAGACACATATCGAGGGTTTGTTTCTGGATTGCGGCTGGTGTTACGGCGGGTTCAAGGCGGTGCCGGGATCAGGGTATTCGTTTGCTCATTTACTGGCGACGGGGCAGCATCATGCCCCTGCTGCCGGATTTCGTTTGGATCGGTTCCGTGACGGTGTCGGTTTGATGGATGAAGAGGGCACGGGCGCCCAGCATAATCTGCACTAAGATGAGTATTTGGAAAAAAGCGAGGCGAGCGCATGCGCATTAACTGTCCGGTATGTGGAGAGCGGGATCGCCGTGAGTTTTATTATGTCGGCGATGCTGTGGCATTGGATCGACCTGATCGCGATGCGGGGCTGGATGCTTGGGATAGCTATGTGCATTTGCGCGATAATCCGGCGGGGCTGACCCGTGATTTGTGGCATCACGAGGCGGGATGCGGTGCGTGGCTGGTTGTGACCCGCAATACCGGCACGCACGCCGTGTCAGATGTGGTTTTGGCGCGTGAGGTGGTCCGGTGAGGTTATGTCAGGTTGAGACGGTTCCGTTTACGTTTGACGGGGTGACGTACCGCGGTGTTGTGGGCGAGACCTTGGCTGCCGCGCTGATCGCCAATGGCGTGAAAATGGTCGCGAGGTCATTTAAGTATCACCGTCCCCGTGGTGTGATGGGATCGGGGTCGGAGGAGCCCAATGCGCTTGTGACGATTGGTCGTGGTGCTGCCGCTGAACCGAATGTCCGTGCGACTGTGCAAGAGGTTTACAGCGGGCTGGAGGCTTTTTCGCAGAATGCTTGGCCGTCGTTGAAAACCGATGTGATGGCAGTGAACGATCTGGTGTCGCCGTTTTTGGGGGCTGGGTTTTATTACAAGACATTCATGTGGCCCAAGGCGTTTTGGGAAAAGGTTTATGAGCCGGTTATTCGCCGTGCTGCGGGGCTTGGTGGTTTGTCGGGGAAGGCTGATCCGGAGACATATGAGAAGGCGTTCGCGTTTTGTGATGTGCTGGTGATTGGCGCGGGGCCTGCGGGGTTGATGGCGGCGCTTGTGGCTGGTGAGGCTGGTGCTGACGTGATTTTGGCGGAGGAAGATAGTGCGCTGGGCGGGAGGTTGTTGGCCGAGGTCGAGGATATTGATGGCCTGCCTGCGATGCGTTGGGTCGCGGATGTTGAGGCCCGATTGCAAGCCATGCCCAACGTCCGTGTTATGACCCGCACAGCAGTGACTGGTGCTTATGATCAGGGCACGTTTGGTGCGTTTGAGCGCGTGGATCGCGCCGGACTGAAGGCGTGTTTTTGGCGTATTGTTGCCAAGCGGTCGGTGCTGTGTGCTGGTGCGTTGGAGCGTGGCATCGCATTTCCGAATAACGACAGACCTGGTGTAATGATGGCGGGCGCGGTGCGTGCTTATGCCAATCGCTGGGATGTGGCCACGGGGACGCGTGTCGCTGTGTTTGGCAATACGGGCGATGTGGCGCGCACGGCGCGGGACTTGACGGATGCTGGCATTGAGGTTGTGACGTTGATTGATGCCGCAGCAGGTGAGCATGTGATTGGCACCAAGGGCCGCCATGGTTTGACGTCGATTACGGTTGATCGCAACGGTGTCGTTGAGCAGATTGAGGTGGATTGCTTGGCTGTCACTGGCGGCTGGAACCCGACGGTGCATTTGACCTGCCATATGAATGGCCGTCCGGTTTGGGATGATGCGATTGCGTCATTTGTCCCAACTCCTGGGGCTGTGCCGGATATGGTCACGGCGGGTGCTTGTCACGGTGTGTTTCATACGATGGGCTGTTTGCTGGACGGCGCGCAGATCGCGGAGGCTGTAGTTAAGACGCTTGGGTTGAAGGCCAAGCCTGTTGTGTTGCCCGACGCCGATGCGACGCCTTATGTCATCACGCCTGTTTGGTCGGTGGCCGGTAAGGGCCGCAAGTGGATCGATTATCAGAACGACGTGCATGTAAAAGATATTGAACTGGCCGCGCGAGAGAACTTTCGATCTGTCGAACATATGAAGCGATATACGACCCAAGGCATGGCCCCCGATCAAGGTAAATCGTCGAATGTTGTGGCATTGGCGGTGCTGGCTGATGTGACAGGGCGCGGGATACCGGAGACGGGTACAACCACGTTTCGCCCGCCGTTTGTGCCTGTGCCGATTGCCGCGATGGGCGCTGGTGGTGCCGGGATGGGGTTTGCACCGCAGCGTTATACCACGTCGCATGCGGCGTCGGCTGCTGTGGGTGCCCCGATGATCGAGGCGGGGTTATGGTATCGCCCGAGTTATTTTCCTGCGGAGGGTGAAACAAACTGGCGGCAGTCTTGTGACCGTGAAGTCAATATGGTCCGCGAGGCTGTTGGCGTTGTGGATGTGTCTACGCTGGGTAAGATCGATATTCAGGGGCCGGATGCGGCTGCATTGTTGGATTTTGTTTATAGCAATACGTTTTCGACCCTGAAAGTAGGGCGCGCGCGCTACGGGTTGATGCTGCGTGAAGACGGCCATGTGTTGGACGACGGCACGACGGCGCGTTTGGGTGAAAACCATTATGTCATGACCACGACCACCGCCGCGTCTGGGTTGGTCATGCGCCATTTGGAGTTTGTATTGCAGGTTTTGCGCCCTGACTTGGATGCCCGTGTCATTAGCGTGACCGAGCAGTGGGCGCAGTTTGGGGTGGCTGGGCCGAAGTCGCGTGAGCTTTTGAATGGCCTGCTGGATCAAGGGGTTGATGAACTGCCGTTTATGGGCTGCGCTGATGTGACTGTTGGCGGTGTGCGGGCCCGTCTGTTCCGTATTTCATTTTCGGGCGAAATGGCGTTTGAACTGGCTGTGCCTGCGAGGTTTGGGGCAGATTTATATGGTGCTTTGGTTGATCGTGCTGCGGCGCTGGGCGGTGGTCCTTATGGGATGGAGGCGCTGAATGTGTTGCGTATTGAAAAGGGGTTTATCACCCACGCCGAAATCCATGGCCGCGTGACTGCGTTTGATATTGGCTTGGACCGGATAGTTAGCCTTAAGAAGGACTGTGTCGGACAAGCGATGTCGCGACGCGCTGGATTGCTGGGTGGCGATCGTGCCCAATTGGTTGGCCTAAAGCCTGTTGGTGATGTGAAACAATTGAGCGCTGGCGCGCATTTGTTTGAAAGTGATGCAGAGCCGGTGCGTGTGAACGGGCAGGGGTATATTACCTCTGTTGGGTTCTCGCCGACGCTGGGGGTGATGTTGGCGCTTGGGTTCTTGGATCGGGGGCGCGCAAGGCATGGTGAGGTGATCCGCATGGTGGACCATATGCGCGGACTGGATGCGCAGGTCGAGGTTTGTGATCCGGTGTTCTTTGATCCTGAGGGGGGCCGTGTCCGTGGTTAATTTAATTGCAAAGAGTGCCTGCGCTGGGCTGTTACCTGTGACGATTGGTGATGTGACGTTGGCCGAGGTTGACGTGGGTCAAATGTGGTCTGTTTCGCCGTTTGCAGGGTCTGAGAAAGATTGCGCGGTGGCGTTGAAGGCGGTTGGTGTTGCTTGGCCTCAGGTCGGACAACGTGCTGAAGGCGCTTATTGGCTCGGGTTGGATCAGGTGATGGTTTATGCGGACGCGTTGCCAGAAATGCCTGCAGCGGTGACCGATCAAAGCGATGCATGGGCTGTGGTGTCGGTGTCGGGCGATGCGCAAACGGTGTTGGCGCGGTTGGTGCCTGTGGATTTGCGGGTGCCTGAGGGTGCTGTGATGCGGACGCTTGTTGGTCATATGACGGCGCATGTGAGTTGCGTGGCACATGACCGATTTGAGGTGATGGTCATGCGGTCGATGGCACGCACATTGGTGCATGATTTGACCACCGCTGCCGAGGCGATTGCAGCGCGCGGGGCCTTGGACGTGGATATTTGAAAACCAACGCGGCGGATGTATCGACTCTGGCGTGAGATGGGCGGATAATGCGCCCATGAGCTTGCCCCCCGGATTCTTAGACGAGTTGCGCACCCGCCTGTCATTGGGACAGGTCGTGGGCCGCAAAGTCATGTGGGATACGCGCAAGTCCAATCAGGGTAAGGGCGATCTATGGGCGCCGTGCCCGTTCCATCAGGAAAAATCCGCTAGTTTCCATGTCGATGATCGCAAAGGGTTTTATTACTGCTTTGGCTGTCATGCGAAGGGTGATGCGATCACATTTGTGCGCGAAACCGAGAATGTGGATTTCATGGAAGCCGTCAAGATTTTGGCAGGCGAGGCCGGATTGCCTGTGCCTGCAAGTGATCCGCGCGCCCAAGAAAAGGCCGATAAACGCACCGAATTGACCGATGTGATGGAGCAGGCGGTGCAGTGGCATCGGTTGCAATTGAAAACGGGTGCCGCCGCTGAGGCCCGCGAATATTTGGTACGGCGCGGGTTTGATGACGCGAGTTTGGACCGCTGGGATATCGGATTTGCCCCTGCGAGTGGCGGTGTGATGGCGCATTTGACTGGCAAGGGCGTTGACCCCAAGTTGGTGATTGAGGCCGGATTGGCCGCTGAAAGCGACCGTGGCGGCAGCCCTTATGACCGGTTTCGTGGCCGCATTATTTTCCCCATTCGCGATGCGCGAAGCCGCCCGATTGGGCTTGGTGGTCGCGCGATGGAAGCCAATGCGCGCGCGAAGTATCTTAACTCTCCTGAAACGCCTTTGTTCGATAAGGGCCGTAGTTTGTACAATCATGGCCCTGCACGTGAGGCGGCGGGGAAGGGTGCGCCTTTGGTTGTCGCCGAAGGATATATGGATGTTATTGCCCTGTCGGAATCTGGGTTTGGCGCGACTGTTGCCCCGTTGGGGACTGCGATTACTGAGGATCAATTGCGTCTGATGTGGCGGATTGCACCGGAGCCAATAATTGCGCTGGACGGCGATACGGCGGGTGTACGCGCGGCGATGCGGGTCATTGATATTGCGCTGCCGTTGTTGGAGGCGGGGCAATCGCTGCGTTTTGCGTTGATGCCAGAGGGTATGGACCCCGATGATGTGCTGAAATCCAAGGGAAAGGCTGCGATGCAAGAGCTGTTGGATAATGCCATTCCGATGGTCCAACTGCTGTGGCGCAGAGAAACAGACGGCAAGGTGTTTGACAGTCCAGAGCGTAAGGCCGCGCTGGATAAGGTGTTGCGTGAAAAGATAAAATTGATCGCTGATCCGTCGATCCGAAGCCATTACGGCGAAGCGATCAAGCAGATGCGCTGGGATTTGTTTAGCGCCCGTAAACAAAGTGGGCCTGCGCAGAAACGTGGTCAACGCGCCGCGTGGGTGCGCAATCAGGAGCCTTGGCAGCGTGATATTGCACCGATGGCCGCCAGCAAGATGTCTGCGCTGGGATCAGGTGCTGCGGACGCCGATCACATGCGCGAGGCGGTGATTTTGGCGACGTTGCTGCATACGCCGTCGGTGATTTCTGCGTTTGAGCCAGATATTGAACGTATGGAATGCCGTGACCCTGAGCATGCCCATCTGCGCGCAGCAATTTTGCGCCATGCATTGGCCGCTGATGTGATGGCGGATGTTGTTGCGGATGTTGGGGCGGATGCCCTTGAAAAGCTGATGCGCAGTCCTCATCTGCAATTAGCCCCGTCTGTCCGCAAGGCGGGAAATGTAGAAATTGCAACGCAGTCTTTGACTGAGGAGCTTGCTAAGTTGATGTCGCGCCGTGGTCATTTGCGTGAATTAAGTGATGGCTGTCTCTTATACACATCTCCGAGCCCACGAGAC
>CAJXTP010000132.1 GCA_913061335.1 uncultured Loktanella sp. | reverse complement strand
TTCGTCGGCAGCGTCAGATGTGTATAAGAGACAGAAGCAGGGCAGTGACCGACGACGGAACCGCGCGCAGATCTTCATCATTCGCCAGCCGCTCAAAGCTGCCCATCATGTCGATTGCACCGGACATCAGCTCCTCAATCGGCAGGTCGTTGATGCGGTCAAGAACATCCTCTGCCGTTGCGGCAACATCTGTTATTTCGGATCTTGTCGTTGGAATAATCGCCTTGCCGTCGGCATCGCGGGTCAAAATGGCGGGCGGGGCGGTGGCAACTTGGACCAACTCAACTTGCAACGATCCGGACAATATATTGCCAGTGATCATGCGGGCACGCAGGCCATCGGCAACCAACCCGTCAAGAAATGCGAGCGCATCGTCCGGCGTCGCGTCAGCGCCAAGGCCAAGGCGACTGGGTTCAATCGCCAAATTTGTGCGCAAGCGAACGGCCTGTTCACGCTGATCAGTCACAACAATCGCACTCAGGTCAGTGACGGTGCCGATACGGATACCTTGGAACCGAACCTCTGATCCGGCGGACAGGCCACGCACCGAGCCATCAAACAGGACATCAATGTTTAAGACTTCGGCGTTCTGATTGGGATTGGAATAAAGGCTGCTGCGGGCGGTTTCTTCGTCAAAGAACAGATCAAAGATTTGACTGTCTCGCACAGGGCGGCCGCCCGACACGACGGTATCAAATGCAATGCCGCCTTCGATCAATGACGCGATGGAATTGACGTCCAGCGATACGCCGCCAGCACCAAGGCTCAGCGAAAATCCAGAGGTGTCCCAAAAACGGGTATTGGACGTGATGCGTTGGTCGTATGGGTACTGCACAAACGCATCAACAACGACGTCTTTTCCGTTGAACGACAGTCGCGGCGTCCCCAAATCACCGACCGTAATGCCTTTATGCAGGATCGGGGCGCCTTGGGACAGCGCGCTGCCATCGCGCGCGCGCAACGATATCACGGTCCCGCGCTGGCCCGAACGGGTCTGCGGCGGGTCTTCTAACCCGACAAATTCATATTGGGCAACGTCGGCGTCGGTGTCCCATGATCCGACAATATATACACCGCCCAAAACGGTATCGAGGCCAGTAATCCCGCGCACCGACACATCAGGGCGGACAACCCAAAACTGGGCGTCATCATCAAGATACGGGGCAACCGTCTTATCGACGCGCGCGTGGACCAACACCTCTGTTAGACCTTCGGCAAATTCGACCTTTTCGACGCGTCCAACGATGACATCACGGTATTTAATCACCGTCTCGTCGGCCGTCACACCTGACGCGTTTTCAAAGCTAATCTCGATCAACGTACCCTGATTGACATAACTTGAATACGCGACACTCAGCGACACACTTAAGGCAAGCACAGGCACCAGCCAGACAACCGAAATGCGCTGCCAGATCGGGCGCTTGACGGGGCGCACATCTAATGGCGCGGGCTGAATGGTCTGATTATCGGTCATTGCGGCGATTTCCTGTCAGCATCCCAGATAAGACGCGCATCAAAGCTTTGGGCGGAAAGCATGGTGAACACAACCGACAATGCAAAGCTAAATGCAGCGATACCTGGGTTGATCGTGGCCAAACTATCCAACTGCACAAGGGCAGATAGGATGGCGACAACAAAGACATCGATCATCGACCAACGGCCAATAAACTCGACCACCTCAAAAAGACGGTGGCGCTGGTGCTGGTTCAACGCTGACCGGCGCTGCACCGAAATAGCCAAATATGCGACAGCCGTAAATTTACCAAGCGGGATCACAATCGACGCCACAAACACGATAAATGCGATGCCGAAATTGCCGTGATTGATTAACGCGAACACCCCGCCAACAATCGTGCTTTCGGAATGCTCAACAAGCGTATTGGTCAGCAGCATCGGATATATATTCGCAGGGATATAGGCGATGATGCCAGCGATCAGCCACGCCCAAACACGTTGGGTGCTCATGTCATCTCGGCTGCGCAATCCACCGCCACAGCGGTCGCACACAGCCTGCGCAGGGTCATGCACACGCCCGCACCGCTGGCAGGCAACCAATCCGGCCTCGCGGGCAGTAATTAGCGGGATTGCTGTTCCAGAGCCTGCCAAATTGAAAACCTACAAATTAATTGGTCCTTAAGGACGGTGATAACAACAAGGCCAGCAAAGGCCCAAAATGCGGGGCCAAAGGTCACGGTCGCAATGCCGGACACTTTGATCAAGGCGACAGAAACGCCCACAATGAAAATTTCAGCCATGCTCCACGGGCGCAAAGCCTCTGCCAAACCAAACGCCGCCTTTGCGCCGCGCCGGATCGGGGCATCACGGACCAGCGGGCCAATCGCATAGATGATCGCGCCCAATCGGATCAGCGGCAACACCACGATGAACCCCGCGATCGCTAACGCCAGCAGCAACGCGATCCCGTCGTCAAACGCCATGACCGCCTCAATAACAGAAATACTGTTGTTGCGGCCTTGCACATCAAGCGCGAGAAAGGGAAAACTAACAGCCGCAATCATCAAAACGAACGCAGTTAACGCAAGGCTCAGAACCTGTGCAATCGCAGTTGGACGGGATGTGGCAATGACCAAGCCGCAGCGCTGGCAATGGGCGCGGGCATGCGCGGGCAAGTCGCCCGCAAGATGCAGGGTGTCACATTGCGGGCAAGCCACAAGATCGGTCAGCGGGGGCATGGCGTTTGGCAGCGCAAGCGTCCTTTTGGTCGGCGTCATGGCTTGCCGCAGCGGCAAACCTGATCAGCTTCGTTATATGCGGACATCGGGCAACTGACCATGGCGCAGATCTGCCCGTTTTCAGGTGATAACTTTCGGCGTATCGCGGCCAGACCTGACGATCCGGTATGTCGCTAGTCTTGCCGATGCCAGCTAAGTAAAACATCGCATGGCAGTGCGCGGGCGATCACATCGTGGGCGTTGGGAATATCGTTGCTTTCAGCGCGGCGGGTGGCAACAGTTCGGCTGTAATTCAGCGACAGCCAGCGTTGGATCAGGCGGGCGCGCAGTTCAGGCAACGGGACATCGACGCGCACCGCGACATCCCAAAGTGGGGCCAAATCACGCCACAACGGGGCATCGTACAGCAGGTAATTTCCCTCAACGATGACCACGGCATGGTCTGGGGTTACGGCAATGGCGCCCGCTAAGCTAAGGTCACGAGCGCGATCAAAGCGTGGAAAGTACACATCACCTTCATCACGTAATGATTTGATAAGTCGTGTTAAGCCCAAAACATCAAAGGTGGCAGGCGCCCCCTTTACGGGGGTCAGCCCTAGGGCGTCCAGCACGGCGTTATCCAGATGAAACCCATCCATCGGCACCACGATAGCAGGGCATTTTTGCTGACTTAGACGGCGCGCCACCTCACTTGCAATTGTGGACTTTCCCGACCCGGGGGCACCGGCGATGGCGACCACCAATTGCTGTGTATCTGATCGTTGCGCATGAATGCGCTCGGCCAGGATATTGACGTGCTCGGTTAGTCTGTTCACCTGTAGCCGCCCCTTTTTTGGCTTATATTTGCGTGAACGCTACTGCGCGGTGATGACGGGGCGCAATGCAATTCGGTCTAGGTCATTGATATGGGCAATGCTCCGCCTTATCGACATGGGGAGTGCACGGAAGCTATTGTTATAAAACAATTTACACGACCTGCACGCAATAAGTGGCATTCCAACTGCGTCGCACCTAAACTGTCGGGCAACAGACTTAACAAAGGACCGCCAAGCGATGAACATTTTCGGAATGGGTTTGCGGCTTTGGCAGCTTTTGGCACAGGTTTTCACGATTGTCGGGCAAAAGCAGGTCAGCCTGATCGCTGCAGGGGTCGCGTTCTTTGGTATGTTTGCGGTGTTTCCCGGGATCGCCGCAATTATCGCCATTTTCGGGCTCTTGGCTGATCCAACCATTGTGTCTGATCAACTCGCATTGATGGAGGGCATCATTCCGCCCGATGCCTATGACATCTTTGCCAGCCAAATTGGCCGCTTGCTTTTGGCCCGTTCCGATACGCTCGGGTGGGCGACGATTTTGTCTATCTTACTTGCATTATGGTCGTCGCGGGCAGGGGTCGCGGCCTTAATGAGCGGGTTGAACGCCATTGCGGGCACGCCATCGCGCAATGGGTTTTGGCAAGCAATTGTGGCTCTGGGATTGACAATATGCCTTGTTACGCTGGCAATCGTGGCGCTGCTGGCGGTCGTCGTTGCACCTGTGGTCTTGGCTTTTATACCGCTCGCATGGTCGACGGCATGGCTGCTCGAAGTACTGCGATGGCTCATCGCGCTGTCGGTTTTGCTACTGGCACTTGGGCTGCTGTACCGGTTTGGTCCTTCCGGTCGGGCCCGCAGGGGGCGCTGGTTTACGGCTGGCGCTGTCTGCGTAGTTGTTTTGTGGATCGCGGCGTCGGCGGGGCTGTCGTTCTATCTGACTAACTTCGCATCCTATAACGAAGTCTACGGTTCCATCGGAGCCGTTATCGGCATGCTGCTTTGGCTCTACCTCAGCGCGTATCTGATTTTGCTTGGGGCGGTTCTGAATTCACTGTTGCACCGCAATTCAGCGGCTTACGTGGTGCCGCGATCAACGTGATGTTGTTGCAACAGCGCGACAACAATCGTGAATATGGCGGCAATATGGCCCTGATTTGGCGAATCGCATCACATTTTCCCACTAGAAATTGAGCAACATCGCAGATAGTGAGGTTTCAATTATAATAAGCACACGTCCACTGATGGCGGTGCATTGAGGCGGAGCGAGTATTATGTTTGCGATTGAATTCGTTGTTCGTGGTGACACGGGCGTGGTTGAACGTGGGTCGGTTGCAGGTGCAAGCGGCGACACATCTATTATAGTCGGCGCAGGTCAGGAAATTTCCCTGAACTTAAACCGCAGCAATATTCTTTCATATGTGCGTCAGGGCCAGGCCTTGCAGATCACATTGGTTGATGGGCAAACAATTAGCATCGAGGGCTACTTTAGTCCTGAAGGCGCTGCTGAGAACCAACTCTTTATTTCAGCTAATAGTCAGCTGTCAGAGGTTCAGCTTTTGGCGGGCGAGGGCAATTTGCTTTTTGCACAATATGTTGACGGGGACGATTTCGGCAAATGGTCGCCAGACGACGAACTTTACTTCGTGCGTGGTTCCGAGGTGCAAGTTGCTGGTGTTGAAGCCGCAGATGCAGAAGCGGGTATGTTGTTTTCACCACTGCTTGGCGGTCTTTCTGGTTTGGCGCCAGCGGTTGGTCTGGCAGGTGCTGGTCTTGGTGCGGCGGCATTGGCCTTAGGGGCGTCGGGATCCGATGATCCGACTGACCCGACTGATCCAACCGATCCGACTGACCCAACCGATCCGACTGATCCAACCGATCCAACCGATCCAACCGATCCAACCGATCCGCTTGTCGTTTCGATCACAAGTGGCACCCAAGGTGCAGGTCATGTGGTTAACGGTGATGATTATGAAGACGGCATCGATATTGGCGGCACTGGTACGCCGGGTGCGACAGGTGTGATCACTGTCGGTGGTGTGTCGCGAAACGTGATTGTTGACGGTGTTGGCAATTGGACCGCATCCTTTACGACCGCCGAGCTTCCAGCTGGAGAATACGAGGAAAACGTATCCATCACGCTGACGTCTGGCGGTGGTACCGCGACAGCAACTGACGTGCTGGTCGTTGATACAATTGCGGACGCAACCATTGCAGCTGATATTGTTGAAACAGACGGCAGCGTTAGTTTTGCAGAAGAAAGCGATGGGGTCACCCTGACAGGGACCACGCAAGTGGGATCCACCGTTGTGGTGACTGTTGATGGCACTGATTACGACGCGACCGTAACTGGTGGTGCGTGGTCCGTTGTTCTCGAAAGTGGCGTGATTTCTCAGGGCGAATACGACCTAAGCGTCACCGTGACGGCGACCGATACTCATGGCAATACAGCCACCACGACCGATGTTGTGCATATCGATACCGTCACAAGCGTGACCGTTGATACATCCGCTGCTGGTGGTGACGGTATGGTCAACGAAGTCGAGCATGCAGCCGGTGTGACCGTCAATGGTTTGGCCGAAGCAAACGCAAGTGTCGTCGTGACGCTTGGGACCGTATCCCAAACTGTGAATGCAGATGCATCCGGTACTTGGACGGCAACATTCGCATCAGCGGATGTGCCAACCGGTACGCTTGAATTGCCCGTAACGGCTGTGTCTACCGACGCTGTTGGTAACACTGCAACCGCAACTGGTACCGTGCAGGTTGATACTGACCTCAACGTCGGGATCGACACCTCTGGTGTGGAAACAGATGGCGTGGTCAATATCGTCGAGCATGCAAACGGGATCACATTAGACGGCACCGCCGATCCAGGTGCGCAGGTTTCCGTCACTTTCGGGACAGGCACACGTGTCATGACCGCAGGTGCAGATGGCACTTGGTCGGGTAATTGGACAACATCCGAGGCGCCAACAGGTGAACTTAATGCAACCGTAACCGTGCAGGCAACGGACGCCGCAGGCAACGTGGCCACGACGTCGGCGACTGTCGCAATCGACACGGTGATCGACGTCACTGTTGACGCATCCGTTACGGCGGACGGCGTTATCAACGCGGTTGAACATGACGCAGGGGTGACCCTGACTGGCACTGCGATTGGTGCCGATACGGTACGGGTCGACTTTGGCGGTGTTGTACACAACGTGGCAGTTGCTGCTGACGGGTCATGGTCAAGCGACTATGCGCACGGCGAATTTGACACAGGCGAAACATCGATCGCTGTCACGGTCACCGCGTCTGACGCGGCGGGCAACTCTGACACGGCATCTGGTTTTGTACAGGTCGACACATTCGTGAACCGACTTGATAATCACGGCGTCGTTGAAGGCGACGATGTGGTCAACATCAACGAAGCAAGCGACGGGATCACCCTGCGCGGCGTTGTTGAAGAAGGCTCCACCGTGATGGTCGAATTTGAAGGCACCACACGCAGCGCATCGGTTGATGCCGCGGGTAACTGGTCCGTTGACTTCGCAGCCTCCGAAATTCCCGGTGGCACCTACGACACAGTTGTAAGCATCAGCGCAACAGACGCGGCAGGCAACGTGGCGTCGATCACGGACACCTTTACCGTTGATCAAGACGCACCCGAAGCAGCTGACATCGAGTCCGTCACGACGGCTGATACAGTGACGCGCGGGTTCTCCATGTTGAACGTAGACGACGGCACATCCGTGGATGTGACTGAATTCGTCAACGGATCAGATGATGCGGCAACCGACGTGGCAGGGGGCTCATACGTGAACCCGCTGAACGGCGAATTGCAGCACCTGTTTGATACTGGCGCAGAAGTGCCGGACGGCAGCCACCTTGTGGTCACAACGGGCGACGCGGCTGGCAACAGCACCTCCACTTTGGTGGTCCTCGACGGCGACGGCAATTCGGTTGTGGACATATCCTCGGCTGCACTCGGCGACTTTAACATCGGTGCAATTGATCTTGAATTCGCAGACGATAGCGCGCTGACATTGTCTGTGTCTGACCTCGAATCCTTGTCCGACAATGACAATTCATTGGTTGTTCACGGCGGCACTGACGACACGCTGACACTGAATGGTGCGGCGACCCAGACAGGCACGCAAACGATCAACGGCCAAGATTACGACGTCTACACCGTTGGCGACGCGGCAGGAGAACTGATCGTCAGCCAAGACATCGATTTCTATCAGTCGGTTATCTAACTGAGTATGAACATGGGCCGGTTTGATCCGGCCCGTGACCCCTTTGAACAATAATAATAACGGCGGGGCAGGCGTAGTGTATCTTCGGGACGGTTTCAAAGCCACAGCAACTCTCAGCGCGATCTTGATGTTGTCGGGTTGTCTGGGCATGGATGCGGTCGCACGCAGCCCATTGTCGATGCTTGGGCTTGGCGGCGATAACGCCGCACCCGTAACGGCAGCGCTTGATCCGGCTATGCAAAATGGCACCCAATCTGACAT
>CAJXTP010000131.1 GCA_913061335.1 uncultured Loktanella sp. | reverse complement strand
CCTCTCTATTCGTCGGCAGCGTCAGATGTGTATAAGAGACAGCTTTCAGCCCGCAGCAACTGAATTGGCCCGCGACGTGCAGTGGCTTGATCACTGGCTGCTGGTTCTGATTACGGTCATCACATTGTTTGTGACGGGCCTGATGATTTGGATTGCGATCCGGTTTAACCACAAATCGAACCCGACACCGCGCACATTCACGCACAACTCTCCGTTGGAAGTCGCTTGGACGATCGTCCCAATTATTATTTTGGTGTTTGTTGGTGCGTTCTCGTTGCCGATTTTGTTCAAGCAGCAGGAAATTCCAGAGGCCGACATCACAATCAAGGTGACTGGTTACCAGTGGTACTGGGGCTATGAGTACGTTGATGATGGCGTTGCATTCGATAGCTTTATGCTGGCCCGCGATGAGCTGGAAGAGTTTGGTTATTCCCAGAACGAATACCGTCTTGCGACGGATCAGTCTGTTGTTGTCCCAATCGGTGCGACCATCGTGATGCAGTTGACTGGCGCGGATGTGATCCATTCTTGGACGATCCCAGCGTTTGGCGTGAAGCAGGACGCAGTTCCTGGTCGTTTGTCGCAGCTATGGTTCGCGGCAGAGCGTGAAGGCATCTACTTTGGTCAGTGTTCAGAGCTTTGCGGCAAAGACCACGCCTATATGCCGATCACGGTCAAGGTCGTAAGCCAAGAGACATATGATGCTTGGTTGATTGAAGCCAAAGACATCAACGGCGTCTAAGCAACAACCGCCACAACGACACGTCGTTGTGGTACTTGCCTGCGTAGGATGGGTTTTAACCCATCTAACCCCCTATGGGATTTGTGATGACCGATATGAGCGTGCAAAACAGCGAATATGAAGCAAGCATGGGTGATTATTTCGCTCTGCTAAAGCCACGCGTCATGTCGTTGGTCATCTTCACCGCCCTTGTTGGCCTGCTGGTCGCACCTGTGCCTGTGCACCCGTTCATCGGTTTCGTTGGCGTGCTTTGCATTGCCGTTGGTGCAGGCGCATCTGGCGCGCTGAACATGTGGTGGGACGCCGATATCGACGCCATCATGAAGCGCACTGCAAAACGCCCGATCCCATCGGGCCGCGTGCAACCGGGTGAAGCGCTGGGCATTGGCCTTGCGCTGTCTGGCTTTGCGATTGTGCTGCTTTTGCTGGCCACAAACGTGCTGGCGGCTGGCTTGCTTGCATTTACTATATTTTTCTACGCCGTGGTTTATTCGATGTGGTTGAAGCGTGCGACACCGCATAACATCGTGATTGGCGGGGCCGCTGGTGCCTTTCCTCCGATGATCGGCTGGGCCGTTGCAACGGGATCTGTCAGCATTGAATCTATTCTCATGTTTGCGCTGATCTTTATGTGGACGCCGCCGCATTTCTGGGCGCTGGCCTTGTTTGTGAAGTCCGATTACGGCGATGCAGGTGTGCCGATGTTGACTGAAACACACGGCCGCGATGTTACCCGTCGTCATGTGATCGTCTATGCGGTATTGCTGGTGCCTGTCGCAGTGGGCCTTGGGTTCACGTCGATTGGCGGCCCGATCTATCTGGTCACATCGTTGCTGTTGAACGCGTGGTTCCTGAAAGGCTGCTTTGACATTTGGCGCCGTGATGATGCCGCAGCCAACGGCGACAATTACACCGTTGAGCGGCAGGTGTTCAAAGTATCGTTGTATTATCTGTTTGGGCACTTTGGTGCATTGCTGGCCGAAGCCGTTGTGCGCGCTTCTGGCTTTGGAGGCTTATAAGATGGCGATCAGGGTCGAACACGAAGTCCATCAGCGCCGCAAAGGTCGAAATTTCGGCGTCGGCATATTGCTTGCAAGTTTTATCGGTCTGATATTTGCCCTGACTGTCGTCAAGGTTGTCCAATTGGGCGATGCGAAAAAGTTCGAGAACTTTGATCATGTGGCCCGACCTGCGATTATCCCGCAGGAAGGAGACACTGAATGAAAATTTTCCCGAACTTACAGGGCCCAAACCGCACACTCGCGCAGACCGTGAGCGTCGTGGTTGTGATGGGCGCTTTGGCTTGGGCATCTGTGCCGTTTTACGATTGGTTCTGCCGCGTCACTGGCTTTGGTGGCATCACCAATGTGGCCGAGTACGAATCGGATGTTATTCTGGATCAAACCATCAAGATCCGGTTTGATGCCTCGCTTGACCGCGATATGCCGTGGACGTTTAAGCCTGCGCAGCGCGAAATGACCTTGCGCATTGGTGAAACTGGTTTGGCGTTTTACGAGGCGCATAACCCGACCGACCGTGTGGTTGCTGGGTCTGCTGCCTACAATGTTACCCCTTACGAGGCGGGCGGATTTTTCGACAAGATCGCCTGTTTCTGTTTTGAAGAGCAGATTTTGCAGCCCGGTGAAACCGTGATGATGCCAGTGTCGTTCTTTGTTGACCCTGCCATCGTCGACGACCGCGAAGGCCAGTATGTGCATACGATCACGCTGGGCTACACGTTCTACGAGGTCGACCTGCCCGAAGACGAACTGCAGGCCACACTTGATGTGAGCCCGTCTACTTTGACCCCATCTCCTTTGACAACGGCGACTGAAATCGCCATAGACTCCAACTAAGACGACAAGCCCTGAGGGAATTTACGCATGGCGCATGAGAAAAACCACGATTACCATATTTTACCACCATCCATCTGGCCGCTGTTTGGTGCGCTAGGCGCATTTATCATGTTGTTTGGCATGGTTCTTTGGATGCCAAAGCAGGGCGGCGGTCCTTGGATGTTCCTGATCGGCCTCGCGATGGTGTTGTACGTGATGTACGCATGGTGGTCTGATGTCGTTTCCGAGGCCCATGGCGGCGATCACACCCCAGTGGTCCGCATCGGTCTGCGTTACGGTTTCATCATGTTTATCATGTCTGAGGTTATGTTCTTTGCCGCATGGTTCTGGTCATTCTTTAAGCATGCGATGTACCCGATGAACCCCGATGGCTCGTCCCCATTGGTTGACGGTATTTGGCCCCCAGTTGGCATTGAGACATTTGACCCGTGGCATTTGCCGCTGATCAACACGTTGATTTTGCTGTGTTCTGGTATGGCCGCGACTTGGGCGCACCACGCGCTTGTGCATGAAAACAACCGCCAAGATGTGAAGTGGGGCTTGATTTTGTCCGTCGCTTTGGGTGCGCTGTTCACTGTATTCCAAGCATATGAGTATTCCCACGCAGCGTTTGGTTTCTCGGGCAATATATACGGCGCCAACTTCTTTATGGCGACGGGTTTTCACGGGTTCCACGTGTTGATTGGTACGATCTTCTTACTGGTCTGCTTGCTGCGTTTGAACCGTGGTCACTTTACCCCAGAAAAGCATGTCGGCTTTGAAGCCGCCGCTTGGTATTGGCACTTTGTTGATGTGGTTTGGCTGTTCTTGTTTGCGGCCGTGTACATCTGGGGCGGCTAACGGTGCAGATGGGTCAAGACCCATCTTACGCCATAAAACATACTAAGGCGCACGTAGGTTTCTGCGGGCGCCTTTGTCTATCACAGGACATGGACCCCATTCGTGCGTAGATTTATTTTCCCTCTTCTTCTTGGTTTTAGCGGCGTTGCAGTTTTGCTGGCGCTTGGCTTTTGGCAATTGGAACGGCTGACGTGGAAAGAGGCGATCCTTGCGGATATTGATGCCCGCATCGCCAGTGTCCCAATTCTAATGCCTGAACAGCCCAACGAAGCCACCGACGAATACACCCGAGTTGAAATGGGAGGCACGCCGGATGAGGCTGAACTGCACGTGCTGACATCGGGTACTGCGGCTGGCACTGGTTACCGCGTCATTCGCGGTTTTGAGATGGTCGATGGTCGCAGGATTTTGATCGACCTTGGCTTGTTACCACTGGATGCCAAGAGCCAGGCCGCAACGCTTGGCAAAGGCAAGGTGATCGGCAATCTGATTTGGCCGGATGATATGAATTCATCGACGCCTGTGCCGGATCTGCCCAAGAACATTTGGTTCGGGCGCGATTTGGTTGCGATGGCCGATGCGTTGGACACGCTTGAGATTATGATTGTGGCTGCCCATATGTCGGAGCCGGATCCGCGCACGACGTTGTTGCCTGTCGACACGAGTACCATCAAAAACGATCACCTCGCTTATGCTGTGACGTGGTTTGGGCTGGCCCTTGTTTGGGCCGCGATGACTTTCTTTCTAATTTTCCGCGTCTCAAAGACCAAGGATACCTGACCGATGCGTTATATTTCGACCCGTGGTGGCGCCCCTGCGCTGACATTTGAACAAGCAATGATGACAGGTCTTGCGACCGATGGTGGCCTATATGTGCCCGAGACGGTGCCAACGCTGACCACCGATCAGATCGCTGCAATGGCGGGTCAATCGTACGAGCAGATCGCGTTCACTGTGATGCGTCCGTTCATTGGTGACACGTTCACCGACGATGAATTCCGCGCCATGATCGACCGCGCATACGCCGGCTTTGGCCACGATGCCCGCGCCCCGTTGGTCCAGCTGGCCCCGAACCATTTTTTGTTGGAATTGTTCCACGGCCCGACGCTTGCGTTCAAAGATTTTGCGATGCAGTTGATCGGTCAGATGTTCCAAGCCGCGCTGACCCGTTCGGGTGAGCGGATCACGATTGTCGGTGCCACGTCTGGTGATACCGGATCGGCTGCGATTGAAGCGTTCCGTGGTCTTGATAATGTCGACGTCTTTATTCTGTTTCCGCATGGTCGTGTGTCCGAGGTTCAACGCCGTCAGATGACAACGCCCGTGGAAAGCAACGTGCATGCGCTCGCGATGGACGGTGATTTTGATGACTGTCAGGCGATGTTGAAGGATATGTTCAACGACACTGCGTTCCGCGATGGCGTCCGCCTTGCGGGTGTGAACAGCATCAACTGGGGCCGCGTTTTGGCGCAGGTTGTGTATTACTTTAGCAGTGCTGTTAGTCTTGGTGCGCCGCACCGCGAGGTGAGCTTTACCGTTCCAACAGGCAATTTTGGCGACATCTTTGCGGGCTATATTGCCAAGCAGATGGGCTTGCCGATCAAGGATCTGGTGGTCGCCACGAACCAGAACGATATTCTGCATCGCACGCTGGAAACCGGTTCGTATACAAAAGAAGGCGTTACCCCGTCGATCAGCCCGTCGATGGATATTCAGGTGTCATCGAATTTTGAGCGCGCGTTGTTTTATGCGTATGGCGGCGATGGCGCTGCTGTTGGCGCCCAGATGGATGATCTGAAATCCGGTGGCTTTAAGATTTCCCAAGGTGCCTATCAGTATTTGCGCGATAGGTTTGTGTCGGGCCGCGCCTCAGAGGAAGAAACATCGGACGCGATTAAGACCTATTTGGCCAAGCATGGCGAATTGCTGTGCCCGCATTCAGCTGTCGGTGTACATGTTGCCGAGGACCATTTGGGTGCCACTCCTATGATCACATTGGCCACTGCCCATCCTGCAAAATTTCCCGATGCTGTGAATGCTGCGAGCGGGGTAAAACCACCCCTTCCGCCGCGCATGGCAGACCTATATGACCGCGACGAGCGCGTCACACGTGTGGCCTGCGATTTTGACGCTATTGCCACGCTTATCAAAGAACGGATCGCCCTTTGACAATTCAAACGCACACCCTATCCAATGGTTTTCAGATCGTCACCGAGCATATGCCCGGTTTGCAGTCTGCCAGTGTCGGAGTTTGGGTTGATGTTGGCGGCCGCCATGAGCGGTTAGAGCAAAACGGCATTGCACATTTTCTAGAGCATATGGCGTTTAAGGGGACACCGACCCGCACCGCGTTGCAGATTGCAGAAGCGATTGAGGACGTGGGTGGGTTTCTGAACGCCTACACCAGTCGTGAAAACACCGCGTATTATGCCCGTGTGTTGGAAGAGGATGTGCCGCTGGCCTTGGATGTCATTGGTGATATTTTGATGAACCCGCTGTTTGATCCGGCTGACGTCGATATTGAGCGTGGTGTGATCTTGCAAGAGATTGGCATGACCAACGACACCCCCGACGATATCGTGTTCGATTGGCTGCAAGAGGTGGCATATCCCGATCAGGCGCTTGGCCGGTCTATTCTTGGTCCGATTGAACGCGTGTCTTCGTTTCAGGCGGAAGATTTGCGCGGCTTTGTGGCTGAACATTACGGGCCTGGTCAGATGGTATTGGCGGCGGCTGGTGCTGTTGATCACGATGCGATTTGCAAGCAGGCCGAGGCGATGTTTGGCGGCATGACCTCGATCGTTCGCCCTGCGACGTTGATTGAGCCTGCGGTGTTTGGTGGCGGCGAGCTGCGCCGCAATAAGGACCTTGAGCAGGTGCATTTTGCGCTGGCGTTTGAGGGGCCGAATTATTTGGACCCTGCGATTTATACCGCGCAGATTTATGCGTCCGTGATGGGTGGCGGCGTGTCGTCGCGTCTGTTCCAAGAGGTTCGTGAGAAACGCGGTCTTTGCTATTCGATCTTTGCCCAAGCGGGTGCTTATGAAGATACTGGTCTGACGACGATTTATGCTGGCACCAGTGCCGAAGAGATCGCCGAGCTTGCGAATGTCACGATGGACGAGATGAAGCGCGCCGCTGATGATATGTCAGAGGTCGAGGTTGCTCGTGCACGTGCCCAGATGAAAGCCGGATTGTTGATGGGGCTTGAAAGCCCGTCGAACCGTGCGGAACGGCTTGCGCGTCTGTGGTCGATGTGGGGTCGTATTCCGCCGCTGCATGAGACCATTGAGAATGTCGATGCGGTGTCGACTGCGGATGTAAAAGCGTTTGCCGAACATATGGCGGGGCAGGCGGGGTCTGCGATGGCGCTTTATGGTCCGGCGCAGGCGGCACCGATGCTGGACGACCTTAAGGCCCGTTTGGTCGCGTAATGCTGGGGATGCGCAAAAAAGTCCGGCTGGAAACGCAGCGGATGACGTTGCGCCCTCCGGTGCATGGCGACTTTCGTGCGTGGGCTGCATTGCGCTGTGATAGCGAAGAATTTTTGACCTCGTGGGAGCCAAAGTGGGCTGGCGATCATCTGTCGCGCAAAGCATTCACCAACCGTGTTTATTGGGCGCAACGGTCGATCACGAATGGCAACGCCGTGCCTTTGTTTTTGATCCGCCGGTCCGATGATGCGCTGCTGGGCGCGATCACGCTGGACAATATTCGCCGTGGTCCAGCGCAGGCCGGCACGACCGGATATTGGATCGGCCAGCCGTTCGCGCGCAATGGCTATATGAAAGAAGCGATTGAGGCCGTGGTGCATTACGCGTTCCGCACGCTGGACCTAAGCCGTGTTGAAGCAGGCTGTTTGCCCGAAAATGCGCCGTCGCGTCGTTTGCTGGAACAATGTAGTTTTAAGTACGAGGGCGTTGCCCAAAGTTATCTGCAGATCAACGGGCGCTGGCGCAATCATGTGCTGTACGCGAATTTGCGCAATGATCGCCGTGGTAAGACCGACGCCGGTTAATCCGGTTTCCATTTTGCTGCACTTTTCCACACATCGCCGTTGACACAGGGCGGGCAGATACATAGGTTCCGGTTGTTGTCACTCGCGGATGGTGAGTGCTAACCCAAGATTAACACGAAACTGGAGACGTTCTTAAGATGGCATTTACACCACTTCACGACCGCGTTCTCGTCCGTCGCATCGAAGGCGACGACGTAACTAAGGGCGGTCTGATCATTCCAGACGCCGCAAAAGAAAAGCCTGCTGAGGGCGAAATCGTCTCTTGTGGCGCTGGCGCCCGTAAGGACAGCGGCGAGCTGATCCCAATGGATGTCAAAGCTGGCGACAAAGTTCTGTTCGGCAAATGGTCCGGCACAGAAGTTAAGATCGACGGCGAAGACCTGCTGATCATGAAAGAAAGCGACATTCTGGGCACCCTGTAAGGGAACCCTGACTGACCTTTCGATCAATCATTCATTTATGAAGGAGCTAATCAATGGCTGCTAAAGACGTAAAATTCGGCACAGATGCCCGCAACCGTATGTTGAACGGCGTGAACATTCTGGCAGACGCCGTCAAAGTAACACTGGGCCCAAAAGGCCGTAACGTTGTTCTGGACAAGTCGTTCGGCGCACCGCGCATCACCAAAGATGGTGTATCCGTGGCCAAAGAGATCGAACTGGAAGACAAGTTCGAGAACATGGGCGCACAGATGGTTAAGGACTGTCTCTTATACACATCTC
>CAJXTP010000130.1 GCA_913061335.1 uncultured Loktanella sp. | reverse complement strand
TGGCAGGGTTGCTGAAACCTGCTGCTGGACGCGCTCTTGTCACTGCGTTGAAAGAAGAAACCGGCCTGCCTATCCATTTCCACACACATGACACATCCGGTGCGGCGATTGCGACTGTGCTGGCAGTATCTGACGCGGGCGTTGACGTGGTTGATGCGGCGATGGACGCGCTATCTGGGAACACGTCGCAGCCGACGCTGGGGTCTATCGTTGAGGCGCTTAAGGGCACCAACCGCGATACGGGTCTGAACATGGCGGCGATCCGCGAAATCAGTAACTACTTTGAGCAGGTCCGCGCGCATTATACTGCGTTCGAATCCGGCCTACAGGCCCCTGCGTCCGAAGTGTACCTGCACGAGATGCCCGGTGGGCAGTTCACCAATTTGAAATCGCAAGCACGGTCTTTGGGGCTCGAAGAACGTTGGCACGAGGTCGCGCAAACCTATGCGGATGTGAACCAAATGTTCGGCGATATCGTCAAGGTCACGCCATCATCCAAGGTTGTCGGCGACATGGCCCTAATGATGGTCAGCCAAAACCTGACCCGCGCGCAGGTCGAGGACGCAGCCACAGATGTGGTGTTCCCTGACAGTGTTGTGGACATGATGAAAGGCGCGCTTGGGCAACCTCCGGGCGGCTGGCCAAAGGCGATCCAAAAGAAGATCTTGAAGGGCGAAAAGCCAACGACAGACCGGCCCGGTGCGCACTTGGCTCCTGTCGATCTAGCGGCCACATGCGCCGACCTGTCCGCGCAGCTTGAGGGACGTGACGTCGATAACGAAGACCTGAACGGCTATTTGATGTACCCTAAGGTGTTCCTTGATTACATGGGCCGCCACCGCACGTATGGCCCCGTACGGACATTGCCAACCAAAACATTCTTTTACGGCATGAAACCCGGCGAAGAAATCAGCGCCGAAATTGATCCAGGCAAAACGCTTGAAATCCGCATGCAGGCTGTGTCCGAAGTATCCGAAGACGGTGAAGTCAAAGTGTTCTTTGAATTGAACGGTCAACCGCGCACCGTCCGCGTGATGAACCGGCTTGCAGCGTCTGAAAAGGTGACCCGCCCCAAGGCCGAAGCAGGCAATGCCAATCACATCGGCGCACCAATGCCCGGTGTTGTGGCAACAGTGGCGGCCGTGGCTGGCAATGAGGTCAAAGAAGGCGACCTTTTGTTGACGATTGAGGCGATGAAAATGGAAACCGGTATCCATGCGGAACGCGACGCGGTCGTTAAAGCCGTTCACGTCAACGCAGGCAGCCAGATCGACGCCAAGGACTTGTTGATCGAACTGGAATAATCGACGCGGGCTTGGGCCATTGGCTGCTAACGCAGGCAATGGGGCAAGCCCGTCCACACCACAAATGCAGGGTTTGAAATCAACGGCCAAACCAAGCGAAGATCGTCTTGGTCGGCGGGCTGTTGCTGATGCATTGTCTTGGGATCACAATCGTCCCTCGGTAAAATACACAGGCATTTCTGACGAATTTATCGTCACGCAATATGGTTGTTGCGCCGCCAATATTCATTTGGCACACATTCGTTATGACCAAAATTATCGTGATCACCGACATTCATATCACCAGCGCGGGTAGCACCATCATCGGGCTTGATCCGATGCTGCGCTTCCAATCTGTGCTGGATGCGGCCCTGACTGACCACCCCGATGCTAAGATGCTGATCCTGTTGGGTGATTTGACGCATCACGGCACGATTGACCAATATCAACGGCTGCATGACGCTCTCAAAGATTGCCCAATCCCCGTGATCCCGATGCTTGGAAATCATGATCGACGCGACGCGTTTTACGCGGTGTTCGCACACGCCCCCAAGGACGGGGGCGGCTTCGCGCAACATTATGTCGACCTTGACCATCACCGGATCATCACCCTCGATACGTTAGACGGCCCCCCCTACCCCAAGGGCCGTCACGCAGGGCGGCTGTGTGCGGACCGCCTAGCATGGCTGCAAGGCCAGCTTGATGAAACCGGCGACATGATTCCATTGGTGTTTTCGCATCACCCGCCATTTGACACAGGCATCATCGGGATGGACGGCATCAAACTGGCGGACGGACATCAGCTGCTTGACATGATCAGCGCACATCGACGCGCCCATCTGTTTTGCGGCCATATCCACCGGACAATATCGGGCAGCCTGCGCGGCGTGCCGTGGACCATGTTCAAAAGCCCCTGCCACCAAGGCGTGCTTGACTTGATCAACCCGGATTCGTCGCTATCCATTGATGAGACGGGCGCATACGGGCTGTTATTGCTGACCGCTGACGGCGTTATCGCACATAGCCAAGACGTCAGCCCAAGCCATGCAATTCAGCGTGACCTTGCGTCTGAATATGGCTCAAGTCAGAAAAATTCAAAAACCTTCATTTTTGGCCTTGCGGACAGCGGTCACTATTTGTAGATCACGTCACAGGATGCGGGCGTAGCTCAGGGGTAGAGCGAAACCTTGCCAAGGTTTAGGTCGAGAGTTCGAATCTCTTCGCCCGCTCCAATTTAACCAACAAACCCAGTTGGTTAACGACAAGGTCACCTTCGGGTGGCCTTTCGTCGTTTTAGGCCACAGGTTGGCTTAACTGCACGGCTAGGGACTTGGCGGATGGACCTCTCCCGCCTATAAGTCGCCCAACACCTCCCGCAAAAGGACATGTCATGCGCACAGCAACGATCACCCGCAAGACCGCCGAGACCGATATCAGCGTGACCCTGAACCTTGATGGGACAGGTATTTACGACAACCAGACTGGCGTTGGATTCTTTGATCACATGCTTGACCAGCTGTCGCGCCACGCGCTGATTGATATGACCGTGCGCGCGTCCGGTGATCTGCACATCGACGACCACCACACCGTGGAAGACGTCGGCATCGCGATCGGCCAAGCATTGACCCAAGCCATGGGCGACAAAAAGGGCATCGTGCGCTACGGGTCTTGTCACTTGGCGATGGACGACGCGCAAATCCGGTGCGCATTGGACCTGTCCGCGCGCCCCTATCTGATCTGCAATCTGGATCTGCCGTTTGGCAAGATCGGCTCGTTTGACACCGAATTGGTCCGCGAGTTCTTTCAGGCGTTGTCCACGCATGGCGGCATCACGCTGCACATCGACAAATTGCACGGGTTCAACGCACACCACATCGTCGAGGCCGCGTTCAAATCCGTGGCCCGCGCGCTGCGTGATGCGTTGGAAACTGATCCGCGCAAGGCCGATGCGATCCCGTCCACCAAGGGCAGCCTATGACAACGGTCCTTGTCGATTATGACAGCGGTAACTTACATTCTGCGCAAAAAGCGTTTGAACGCATGGCACTGGAAACAAACGCTGGCGCTGTCATCGTGTCTTCGGACGCAGATGTTGTGGCCCGCGCCGACCGGATCGTGCTGCCCGGTGACGGTGCGTTCCCGCATTGCCGCAATGAATTATTCGGGCGCACCGCATTAGCCGAGGCCATATCAGAGGCCGTCACGACCCGCGCGGTCCCCTTCATGGGGATTTGCGTCGGCATGCAAATGTTGGCGACCACAGGGCATGAATACGCGCCCACGGCAGGCTTTGACTGGATCAGCGGCGACATCCGCCCAATCAACGCACCCGGTCAGAAAATCCCGCATATGGGCTGGAATGATCTGATCATCGACACGCCCCACCCCGTCCTAGACGGGATCAAGTCCGGCGATCACGCTTATTTCGTGCATTCCTATGCGATGGATGTGTCCGACCCTGCGCACCGTTTGGCGCATGTGGATTATGCGGGCGACATCACGGCCATCATCGGGCGCGACAATATCATCGGGATGCAGTTCCACCCCGAGAAAAGCCAAGACAGCGGGCTGCACATGATCGGCAACTTCTTGCGCTGGACGCCGTAACCGCCACGACAACGGGCGCACCAGCTGCTAGCTTAAGATCATGAAACGTCGCACATTCCTCTCCATCACGGCTGCCACCGCCCTCTCGGCTTGCGGGCGGCGTCGGGGCACAACTGCCGTGACCCGCAGCGTACAACCCTTGTACCCAAACGAAACACCCGCACTGCGGGCTTTGGTCAACAAATACGCCCGCGTTCACGGCATCCCCGCCAGCCTGATCCACCGCGTCATCCAACGCGAAAGCGATTATCGACCAGCGGCGCGCAACGGCCCCTACTATGGCTTGATGCAAATCCTGCCGCAAACGGCACGCACAATGGGCCATCGCGGACCAGCGTCTGACTTACTTAATGCAGAAACAAACCTGATCTACGCAGGGCGCTACTTGCGCGGCGCATGGCTTGTATCTGACGGGGATGAGGCCACCGCCGTCAGTTGGTACGCGCGCGGCTATTATTACGAGGCTAAGCGGCGCGGCCTTCTCGTCGAAACCGGCTTACGGCCAGCCTAGACCACTACGCGGATCAACCCACGCAGCGAGTTGCCGACAAACACATCTTCAGCAGCCGCAACATCGGTCCAGCGCAATTGTGCTTCTTTCGCGCTCCCATCAGCCAGTAACTCCGCCCGTAAAACCCCCGGCAAAACCCCATCTGACAAAGGCGGCGTCAGCAAAACACCCGCCCTTTGCACAAACACATTGGTAATCGTGCCCTCAGTGACAAAGCCAGCTTTATTGGTAAAAATCACCTCGTCCAAACCGTCGGGCAGCGCGGACCGCGCGCTATCATAAAGCGCGCGCTGCGTGGTCTTCACGCCAAGCCACGGATCGTCGCCATCGACGACATGATCGGCCAAGCCAATCCGCCATTGAACAGGCGTCTTGCCCGCAGGCAAAGCCATGACGTTCAAACCACCGTCCAAATCGACAGTCAACCGCACCCGCAGCGGCACCGACAGATCAAGCACCGCGACAGCCGCATCTACAATTTCGAGATCTGGCACGATCCCCAACCGGCCACAGGTCGCAATCAGCCGTGCACGGTGTGCAGGCCAGCGCGGCAAACCGTCAGGGCCAGCCCCAAAGGTCTCGATGACGTTTAGGTCGTCGGGGCAAGTGTCGCGAAACGTGCTTTCCATAGGGCTTCCTCATATTCGGCCTCGGAGGTGCTATCATACACGATCCCGCCGCCAACGTTCAGACGGACATCGCCATCTTTGCCAACCAGCAACGTGCGGATCGCCACGTTAAACCCCATTGGTCCATCCGGTGACAGCCAGCCAATCGCGCCACAATATGCATCGCGCGGCGCGTCCTCTAACTCTGCGATAATCTGCATGGCGCGGATTTTTGGGGCACCGGTGATTGACCCACATGGGAACAAGGCGGTGAACAAATCGGTGACAGTCAGGTCAGGCCGCAACTGCGCCTGCACCTCGGATGTCATCTGATGCACGGTCTCATAAGTCTCAATCGAAAACAACTTGGGCACTTTGACAGATCCGATTTCCGCCAAGCGCCCAACGTCATTGCGCAACAAATCCACGATCATTAGGTTCTCGGCGCGGTCCTTGGCCGAACTCATCAACCAGTTTTTATTGGCATGATCCATTTGCGGCGACGCGCCGCGCGGCATGGTGCCCTTCATCGGGCGGGTTGTGATTTGGCCCGATCCATTGACCTCAAAAAACAGCTCTGGCGACCGCGACAGCAGCACATCATCGCCCAGATCAACATATGCGCCATAGCCCACAGGCTGGCGGATTTTTAAGGCCGCATATAAATCCGCCGGATGGCCAGTCATCTGTGCGGTCATCGGAAACGTGAAATTCGCCTGATACACATCACCCGCCGCGATATAATCCTTTAGCGTGACCATCGCGGCGCTGTATCGCTCGAACCCCCACACAGGATCAGGGGCCGTGATCGTCGGCGTTGTTCCCATCGGGGTCGGCCCACTGCAAGCCTGCGGCGCATCAAACACCCCAAACTGCAACAATGGCAACCGCCGCCCATTTGGCATCAGATCGCGCAGCTTGTTTGAAAACATATAGCCCAGCTCGTAGCTCGCCATGCCCGCTAACCAATGGCCAGCTGCGCGTGCAGCCTCCATTGCGGCCAAAACCACAGGCACATCATCCATGTCATGCGCAACCAACACATCATGCGGGCGGGCAAATGCCGATCCACCGTCAAGCGGTCCTTTGTCAAAGATGATATCCATGCTGCAGCCTATCTTGCGCGTTGCACATCACCTACACCCGACGCGGGCAACTGCCAACGCGGGGATGCGACCCATTGCGCATAAAAAAGGCCCCCGCCCCCAATGTGTAAGGGGCGAAGGCCTGATGCTAAATGCAGTTTACGTTACTGAACGCGAACCCAGTCTTGGCCAACACAGATCAAGCCGCCAGCGACGCAGCCTTTCAAAACCAGCGAGTCACCCGAAACTGACATCTTACCAATGTAAATCTTGTCGTTAGATGGACGCCAAGCTTGGCCCTTATACGTGCCATCACCCGCCGCAACCATATCGATCACGATCTGACGACCGATGTTTTCTGACTGATACTCTTCGCCACCATTGCGGAAGGTGCGCGAAATTACCCCGCAATAGGCGCCCGCACATGGGGCAATCGTCACATATGCAAATGCGCCGTCGTCAACTTCAGTCTGCCAGACACCCTCAGAAGGGTCGGCCAATGCTGGTGTTGCAAGTGCGATCAGCGCAATGGCGGTTTTCAAAATACGTTTCATGTTGGTCTCTCTCCCGATTTCTGCGCTCACCCTGCGCGATCACTGCGATTCCACGCAAGACTGACGTTGGGTCCTTTGCAATCTGGCACGGCTTGTGCAAAAACGCGCAAGACCACCAAATCAAAGGGCTGCGCCATGATCCTCTATCCCGCAATTGACCTCAAAGACGGGAACGCCGTGCGGCTTGTGCATGGCGATATGGATCAAACAACAGTCTTTAACGATGACCCAACCGCCCAAGCCCGCGCATTTGTCGACGCAGGTTGCGCATGGCTCCATCTTGTGGACCTGAACGGTGCATTTGCAGGCGAGCCCGTCAACGCAGCCCCCGTTGAAGCCATTCTAAAAGCCTGCCCCGTCCCCGCCCAACTTGGCGGCGGTATCCGCGACATGAAAACCATTGAACGCTGGATCGACCGCGGCCTTGCGCGCGTGATCCTTGGGACCGTTGCCGTAGAAAACCCCGATCTGGTGCGTGAAGCGGCCCGCGAATTCCCCGGTAAAGTCGCGGTGGGCCTTGATGCGCGCAACGGCTTTGTGGCGACACGTGGCTGGGCCACCGAGACCGACATCCAAGTCGTCGACCTCGCCCGCCAATTCGAAGACGCAGGCATATCCGCGATCATCTACACCGACATCCTGCGCGACGGGGCCATGAAAGGCCCGAACATCGATGCAACCGCCGCCCTCGCGCGCGCCGTGAACATCCCCGTGATTGCATCGGGGGGCGTGTCATCAATGGACGACCTGACAGCGCTGAAAGACACAGGCGTGATTTCCGGCGCAATCTCAGGACGGGCGCTTTATGACGGGGCGATTGACCTGACCGACGCTCTCGCGTTACTCAAATAACATGCTCAAAACACGCATCATCCCCTGCCTCGATGTCGCCGAAGGGCGCACGGTCAAAGGCGTCAACTTTGTTGATCTGATTGACGCGGGCGATCCTGTGGAACAAGCCATCGCCTATAACATCGCGGGCGCGGACGAACTTGTGTTCCTCGACATTAAGGCCACCGTTGAAAACCGGGGCACGATGTTTGATCTGGCGACGCGCACAGCCGAACAATGCTTTATGCCACTGACAATTGGCGGCGGCGTGCGCACGCACCACGATGTGCGCGATCTGCTGCTGGCTGGGGCTGATAAAGTCAGCTTTAACTCTGCCGCCGTCGCCGACCCCAACGTCATTGAAGACGCGGCCATGCGGTTCGGCAGCCAATGCATTGTGGTTGCTATTGATGCGAAAACCGTCGCCCCTGGAAAATGGGAAATCTTCACCCACGGCGGACGCAAAGCCACCGGCATCGACGCCGTAGAGTTCGCCAAATTGGTTGTGGCCAAAGGCGCAGGCGAGATCCTACTGACCTCAATGGACCGCGACGGGACCAAGGCAGGCTTTAACCTGCCCCTGACCCGCGCAATCAGCGACGCGGTCAACGTACCTGTCATCGCATCGGGTGGGGTCGGCACGCTCGACCACCTTGTCGAAGGGGTCACCGAGGGCCACGCATCTGCGGTCCTCGCGGCGTCGATATTTCACTTTGGCACTTACACAATCAATGAGGCAAAGGCCCACATGGCCGCCGCCGGCATCCCCATGAGGCCTGTCTCTTATACACATCTCCGAGCCCACGAGACCTCTCTACATCTC
>CAJXTP010000129.1 GCA_913061335.1 uncultured Loktanella sp. | reverse complement strand
CCGTCATTCAACGGCACCGGCGTTGGATAATTTTCTGCGTAGGCGACAGTTGCCATGACGGCAAATCCTGCGGCGAGAGTGGTGTTCATCAAGTTACGTAGCATCGTGTTCTCCTCCAGAAATAGGTTGGTTATCCGTTAAACGGCGTGTCGATCACGCCGCGAATGCCGGGCTTTACGGCGAAGAGGCCGCCTGAACTCGGTTCTTTTGTTAAAGCTTCCTCATCGCTCATTAGGCGCGAGGTTGTGACGAAAAGCGTATCGAGGTTCGGACCGCCAAAAGCGCAACATGTGGGCTTCCAGGCAGGTACGTCGATCACTTGACTGATCGTCCCGTTTGGTGCCACCCGCACAACGCGGTGGCCTTCCCATTCGGCGTTCCACACACCGCCTTCGGCATCCACACAGGACCCATCAGGCAAACCGGGTTCGTCAGCGAAAGACGCGTGTAGCCGTCGGTGGGACACTGATCCACTGTCGATGTCATAATCGTAGGCCACGATCTCGCGGTCCGGGGTATCGGCAAAGAACATCGTAGTGCCGTCCGGCGAAAAGCATGTCGAATTGGCGCAGGACACCTGATCAATGATGGTGCGCACGTCCAGATCCGTATCAATGCAAATCACAGACGAATCAGGTTTGCCGGACACTTCGTTCATGCCGCCGACAACCAGCCTGCCCTGACGATCCGTGCGTCCATCGTTTAGCCGCGTCTCAGCGTTGTCAGGCTCAAACCATGTAACTAGAGTTTCGTCCGTGGTGACGGGATCAAACAAAACAACCCGATCTGCGTAAGCAACAATCAGTCCCCCAGAGGCGCGTGGAGCAAAGCAGCAAACGCGCTCTGCCATGGGAAAAGAGGCGCTTTTCGAGGTCACAGGGTCAAAGGACCAAAGCGCACAACCCTGAATGTCGGTCCACCAGACAAGCCCATCAGAAGGGTTCCAAAAAATCCCCTCTCCATGCTCATTCTTACAGTCTACAATCAGTTCCGCTCGCATACTTCGTCGTCCCCCCTCAGGCATTTCTGGTATCTGATATTTCAGCTTGCCTAATCTGGTGTATCAGATATCTTTAAAGGCGCAACACATTTTTTGGAGACTCCCGCAATGGCGCTGGAAAGACCTAAATCGCTTAGAGAGCTTGCGCTGGAGCATCTAAGGAACAGCATTATCGACGGCTCCCTCAAGATGGGCCAAGTGCTGTCAGAGCGGAAAATATCCGAGGAACTAGGCGTTTCAAAATCGCCTGTCCGGGAGGCGCTTGCTCAATTACGCGATGAGGGCCTTGTCAGCATTGAGCCTCAAAAGGGCGCGCGGGTGTTTTCTCTGTCAGAAACAGAGGTGACCCAAATTTGCGATTTCAGGCAGGCAATTGAAATTGCTGCCTTTGAGCTGGCATTGTCACGCGACCCGAGTGGGTTGGCCCGTGACATGGAACGGGTCGTAAAGGAAATGGGGCGTGAACGGACAAAGGGAAATGAAAAGGAGTATCTCGCGCTGGATACATCTTTCCACCACCTGATTTTTGAACATGCTGGAAATGATTACCTTACGGCCAGTTACACCCGGTACATTGGCAAGATCGCAGCCTTGCGGACACACTTGGCGAAGCTTCCCCAGCATACCGATCTTTCCTTTGATGAGCATCAGAAAATTGCAATCGCAGTCCGTCACGGAGACATGGCAGAAATCAAATCACTTCTGACTGAACACATTGATCGCACCCGACAAGCTTATAAGAGCGCGTCGATTGTTCTAGAGGGCGCGGCCCCCTCCTAATCCCATTTTAGACAGAAAGTTCGACAGGGCGGTTCCAGCTGGGGCCGCCCTTTTTCGTGTCTGTAACGCCCAAGCCGAATAATAATTGACATCTAAGATATCAGATGCCAATTAAAAAGCGGGAGGACGTTTAATGGTTGCAGCATCGATTCTAGATGCACCGGTTGTGCAGCCCTTGATCCAATTGGACGGGGTGGGAAAAAGTTTCGGGCCAAACGTCGTTCTGGACGGCGTTGATTTCGACCTTCGCCCCGGCGAAGTTCACGCCCTGTGCGGTGAAAATGGCGCCGGAAAGTCGACCTGTCTGGGTCTTCTCTATGGCCTCCATCAGCCCTCAAAGGGCAAAGTCCTATGCGATGGCACTGACAAGCGGATCGAAAACCCATCTCATGCTCAATCGCTCGGGATCGGCTGCGTCTTTCAGGAGCTGAGTCTTGCGGGTGCCCTTTCCGTCGCAGAAAACATTTATGCAGGACGGGCTCCAACGCGGCTGGGCGTGGTAAACTGGCCAGAGTTGCGCCGCCGGGCCGAAGCACTATTGGCCGAGTTTGGTCTAGACATTGATGTGTCAATGCCCGTCGATAGCCTGCCGATCAGTTCCCGTCAGATTGTCGAAATCGCCAAGGCACTTTCCCTAAATGCGCGTGTGCTGTTGCTGGACGAACCAACATCAGCGCTGGCCCCGGACGAGGTCGATGCGCTGTTCGACGTGTTGCGCGGGTTGGCGGCAAAGGGCATTGGGATTGTGTATGTCAGCCACCACATGGCCGAGATATTTCGCATCTCGGATCGCGTGACTGTTCTAAGAGATGGCCAACAGATCAGCACCCTTCCCATCTCGGAAACGTCGCAAGAGCAAGTTATCGCCGAGATGATTGGCGGCGCGCATCCCGGTGATATCAACCGATCTGGGGACGTCAAAGGCGCCGAGGTGCTAAACGTCAAAGGACTGACCCGAGCGAGCGAGTTCGAAGACATTTCGTTTTCCATCAAGTCCGGTGAAATCGTTGGTATGGCCGGGCTAATGGGGGCGCGGCGCAGTGAGATCGTCCGCTCTATCGTTGGTTTGATGCAGGGGGTCACAGGGGAAGTGGCGCTACATGGAAAACCCGCGAAATTCACCTCGCTGCGACAAGCGATGCGCGCTGGTGTTGGATTTGTACCCGAAGAACGCAAGACCGAAGGGCTGTTCCTGGAACAATCCCTCAGCGACAACCTGATCGCGGCCAGCCTTCCCGAACATACGACATTGGGCATCATGAGTAAAGGTTCGATCAGGCGGGCAAGTACCGCAGCCATTGCCGCTTTCAGTGTGAAAGCTGGCGAAATCACAGAGGAGGTCGGCTCCCTATCGGGCGGCAACCAGCAAAAGATCATGCTGGCCAAATGGCTCAAACGCGCACCTGATCTGCTGATCGTCGAAGAACCCACCAAAGGCGTTGATGTGGGAGCAAAATTCCAGATCCATACTGAGCTCTTGCGCCGCGCAGCCGAAGGCATGGCTATTCTTGTAGTGTCATCTGATTTTCCTGAACTTGTATCATTGTCCACACGCATTCTGGTTGTTCATGAAGGCCGTTTGATGGGCGACATCGCAGCACATGAGGCAAGCGAAACTGCGCTCCTTCAAATGGCGGCGGGGAATCCAAATCCTCCGCTCATCTCCCCTTCCCCACATTCAGGAGCCGCATTGTGACGATGACCGCCCAAGCCTCGACATCCCAAAAGCGGCCATTCCTGCGCCGTGTCCTGCAAGCCTTTGTCGACATTCGCGAATTGACGCTGATCGTTCTGATTGCCGTCATCATCATCGTAATGGCCAACATCAATCCCTACTTCTTTAGCTTTTCGAACTTCCGCGCAGTGGCTGTAGGTATGGCACCGACAGCAATCATCGTCATTGGCATGGCAATCTTGCTGGCCTCTGGCGGGTTTGATCTGTCCGTTGGATCCGTCATGGCACTGTCCTCAACTGTTGTGGCAATGCTACTGCTGAGCGGCATGCCAATCCCGTTGGCCATATTCTGCGGGCTGATCCTGGGCGCTGTTATCGGTGTTGTGAATGGCGTGCTGGTAACCAGCCTAGGTATCAACCCGTTGATTGCAACGTTAGGAACAATGTCGATTGCACGCGGCATCGCTCTGGTCTTGACAGAAGGTTTCTCTGTATCCAGCTTACCCGCTTCCTTTGCATGGATCGGTAAGGCGGATGTCGGCGGGTTCCCGGTCATGGTCCTCATGGTCATTCTGCTGGTCATCGCCTTTGATCTCGCCGTGCGCCACACTCGATTTTTTCGTCAGGTTTACTTCATAGGCGCGAACGAAAAGGCCGCCGTGCTATCCGGCATTCATGTCACCCGCGTGCGCATCATTCTCTACGCACTTACTGGCGTCCTTGCCGCCTTGGCGGGTGTGTTCCTTGCTTCGCGCCTGATGAGCGGCACACCCACGGCTGGCAACGGAATTGAGCTGCAAGTCTTGGCCGCAGCCGTCATTGGCGGCGCGTCTTTGCGCGGAGGCGAAGGCACGATTCTTGGGGCCTTCCTCGGCGTCGTCTTTGTTGCGCTGATCAATAACACTATGACCATGCAGGCCGTTTCAATCTACTGGCAGATGATCGTCATCGGCGGCGTTCTGGTCTCAGCCGTCGCACTGGACATGCTGATCCGAAGCAAGCGGGGCTAACCCCAATACCTCACAAGAACCAACAACCAACGATCTAAAAAAGGGAGATCAACATGACTGAAATGAAAGTAAACCGGCGCAAGCTGTTGACGGCAAGCACTACTGCAGGTCTGGCCGCTGCATTTGGCATGCCATTGCTGTCAAAGGAAGCAATGGCACAAGCTGCTGGCAAGGAATATGTGTTCCTATCCATCGTCACACAAGTACCTTTCTGGGTAGATTATCGCAACGCGATGAAAGACCTCGAAGAACTGATGGGCATCAAAGCGACCTTCACCGGACCGTTGGATTTCGACACCGCAGCACAAGCTCGTCAGTTGGATGAACTCATCGCACGACGCCCTGCCGGCATCATGATCTTCCCCGGTGATCCAGCTACTTTGGCGCCTGGCGTCGAACGCGCTGTTGCGGCGGGCATCCCCGTCACATGCTGCATCGGTGACATCCCAAATAGCCCCCGCTCAACGTTTCTTGGCATCAACGGTGTTCAGGCCGGACGTGTGGGCGGCGAAATGCTCGCCCAAGCAATTGGCGGCAAAGGAAAGGTTATCCTTGGCACTTTCCCAGCGCCCTCCACCTTGGAGCGCGTCGAGGGCTATAAACAGATCTTTGCAGAAAAGTACCCAGACATCGAAGTTGTCGATGTGGTCAATGACAAGGCAGATCCGTCATACGCGCCAACCGCTTATCTACAGGCCATTCAGGCGAACCCTGATATTGTTGGCATCGGTGGCACAGATGGCGATAGCGGCAAGGGCGCTGCGATTGCTGTGAATGAAGCGGGTCGCAAGGACATCAAGATCGTCGCGATGGATCGCAATGATGACATGCTGCCCTATATCGAAGACGGCACGATCTACGGTGCTGTTGCGCAGAAATCTTATCTCGAGATTTTCCTCGCCTTCCATATGATGCATTGGCAGAACACTGACGCACTGAAAGTCTTGCCTGATTGGAAAGCAGCCGGAATCAACCCACTGCCAGAGCGCGTAGAAACTGGGGTCATGCCCATCACAGCTGAGAACGTCGCACAGTTCAAACACGCATAAGTATTTGCCCCGGCGCATGTGTTCTGCGCCGGGGCATCGCAGGGAGATGGGCAAAATGTCTGATCAATGGGCTACTTTGCAGCTGCAACAGGATGATCTGGAACTTGTGGTCTTGCCCGGCATCGGAGGCCGCCTCTGGGATGTTAAATTCCGCAACCAGTCTCTGCTTTTTCAAAACCCGGATTTGCTTGGTCTGTCTTTTGATCAAGCTAACCTAGGGAGTTTGCCAACACGTTCGCCTCAATTCGGCTTTTCCCTTTGGGGCGGCGAAAAGACTTGGATTGCACCTGATACCTCGTGGATCAATGGTGCACCGTTTCCAACACTGGACAGTGGCCCTTATAGTGTCACCGCAAAAGGCATTGATCATGTTGAAATGACAAGTGGGATATGCGCCGTTTCACAACTGTCCGTGCGACGCCGCATCACTCTGAACTCCGGTGGTGAATGGAGCATCGTACATTCTGTGACGAACCATGACCAATCTTCACGTCAGACAGGCATTTGGTCAGTCATGATGGTTGATACACCAGCAAAAATTGGTGTGGCGATGGATACTCCCAAAATCCATCCAGTCTTTGGCGATGCTGGTTCGATGGTTGCACAGCACGACAATTGCATTGTCGCAGATTGTGCAACACAACAAGAATTCAAAGTCGGCCTGCCGAACCCCGATGGGGAGACATTGATAAAGTATGGCGCGGACGGTCCATGGCTGAGATGCACTGTCCCAAAACCCTCCGAGTTTGATAGGTATGCACATCAATACCCCGTCGAGATCTTTAATTCAGGCGACTATCCCTATTGCGAGGCCGAATGGCATTCACCCCTGACAACATTAGGCACTGGTGAAACACTTGAGTTTCAGCAGACCTTCGGCATTTGGCCTAAGGGCGACCCAATGACTGACACTTCTAACAAGGAACTCCGCAAATGCATGTCTTGATCACAGGTGCCGGTGGGCATTTGGGCCGCAAGCTGTTTGATGCGCTTGACCAGGAAGCGGGCTATTCAGTTTCAGGCATCGACATCCGCCCCGTCGATCACCCCCACATTCACATGGCGGACCTTTCTGGTGATCTCAGTTGGATTGCCCTCCTAAAGGACGTGGATGTCATTGTGCACCTTGCCGGCGATCGTGAACCTGCTGCAACGTGGTCCTCAGCGATCAAACACAACATGGACGCGACGCTCACCCTCTACCACCATGCGGCGGCCCATGGTGTGAAACGGGTTGTTCTTGCCAGCTCAAACTGGATCCATGGCGACAAACGGTTCACAGATGATCCGCTGAACAGTGCCACACCCCCGGGTCCGTTGAACGCTTACGGTATGTCAAAGCTCTTTGGCGAACGAACTGGGGCGTATTTTGCTGAATATCATGGGCTTTCGGTCATCTGTCTGCGCATCGGCTGGACACAATGGACACACGACAATCAGCCTGGTCCTCACATGGCGATGGGCCGTTGGGGACAGGAAATGTGGTTGAGCGATCGGGATTTCTTGAATGGAATGCGCGCGGCGATCGACGTCAAAGACGTCCAGTTTGCAGCATTGAATTTGATGTCGGATAACCCCGGCATGCGGTGGGACATCGCTGAAACCAAACGAGTGATCGGATATGATCCACAAGATGGAAGCCAGGCAAGGGTTCCGCCTATGATCGTGCTAAGGTCATGGATCAAAGGGGCTCTTTCCTTCAAGCTGGCGAGATTTTTCGAAAATCGATTCCCGCACTGGTGAAGGCAGATTCTAGCAGTCTGCAACTATATAGGCCTCACGACGGGAACGGTGATCTTACACACGTAAAGAGGGCCCGCCCCTCCAACTCAGAAGTGCTCAAAGACAATTTAACATATGCGACATTATGCGCCTTTGCTTTGGTGCCAGGTGAATTCACAAATGAAGTGCAAATTTTGTACCAAGGTACTGAATTACATGGAGTTAAATTATGGGCCGCTGTTACCCTCACCTGAGCTTAGAAGAGCGTCGTAAGATCGCAAAGTGGCGTAACGCTAAAATGCCAGTGCCAGAGATCGCTGACAGATTGGGCCGCGCACCGTCTACGATCTACCGCGAGCTCAAACGTAATTTACATCGTGATGACGAGATACCACAACTGAATGGCTATCATGCAATCGTCGCCCAAGACGTGCATGAGAAGCGCCGCGCCTTGCATCGAAACTTTGCACTTCGGTAGGAGTTCACACCAGCCCCTCCGAAAGCTCACAAAAACCAGCGTACAGTCTTCACGCTCGGTGGATTTTTCTGAGAGTATTGCAAAACTAGCAATTGGCGGGACATTTATAGGTCCTTCGCCATATATAAGGGGCAAGTAGCATTTTGCCACGTACCTACACGATAGAGGTTTTATGTCCCGAACTGTGAAACTTTCTGACGACGTTATGTCAGTTGTCCGCCGCGAAGCCGGTTTACAAAGCCGTTCTGTTGCGGGGCAGATCACCCATTGGATTAACATCGGCCAGGCCATCGAGCAATCCAGTGAGTTTGACTATCAGCACATCAGCAACGCCCTTGCGGGGGAGCTGTCCCCCGACGAACTGAGCACCGAAGAGCAAATAGTCTGGTTTGCGCAGTTTGCCGAAGATGTCACCGACCCCGCCGATCAAGAAGAGGCATTTTTTGCAGAACGCCAACAGCTCCGGCGTGGTGTTGGACTGAATGACAAAGGCGAATTGGTTTATTCTTAGGCCGCAGGCGCAAGCAGCTCTCACCTGGGCAAAATCGAAAACGTGCGGTTTTCAGCAAGCATTGAAACAGTAAAGAAGATTGCCGGTGCTCTGGACGTCGA
>CAJXTP010000128.1 GCA_913061335.1 uncultured Loktanella sp. | reverse complement strand
TCCATCAAGGAAAACCTTGTCGTCATCGGTCAATTTTTCACGGGTCAGCAGATGGATATTCGTGTCAACCATTTGCGCATTCAGCGCGGTAAACACGGCCTGTTGGCGCTGCATTAATTTGCGGGCCGTGGCATTAATCTGGACCAATTGGTCGGCAGGGGTTAGCCCGTCAATGGACGGCGTCACATTGCCAGCCAGCGCCAATTCGCGCAGACCCGCGACGCGCACCGTGTAAAATTCATCCAGATTGGCCGCCGATATGGACAGAAATCGCAGCCGTTCCAACAGCGGTACGCGCGGGTTTTCGGCCTCTTCCAGCACGCGCCAGTTAAAGCGCAGCCAGCTAAGTTCACGGTTCATAAACCGCGCCGGAGACGCCAAATCAATGTCCAGCGCAGTTGGCGCAGGGATCGGGCTTTCAAGGAAATTCGCTTGCATCATAAAGCCTTATGCTACGCAACTATCGCAGAATTGTGACGACTATCGCGCGTCTTGGTCCATGTTGTCCAGCAGGGACGCGGCCAACGCCCGCCCGATCGGGCGTCCTTGTGCAAGGCTTTGTGCATCAAGGCGCGCGACGATGTCTGCGGCGGCCGAAAATGACCGTTCAATCCGTGGCACAAGATACGCCACAAGAGCGGGCGGCGGCATGATTTGGCGGTCTGCCATCAGCTTCATAATCAGCGCGCTTAGCAGGGCATCATCGGGGTCGTCGATCACGGTCAAACTGGTGCCTTGCATCCGGCTTTTAAGGTCGGGCAGGGTCAGCCCCCAATCGCGCGGTGCGGTCTGCGCAGTCATCATCAAGTAACCACCAGAATGACGCAGGTGGTTGTGCAGATGGAACAAGGATTCTTGGTCCGTGCTTGGCAGTTGGTCCATGTCCTCGACAATCACCGACCCATCAGGAAAATTCGTGGGCAGGGACGTCGCATGATAAATCGCTGCACCTAGTTGGGCTTGGGCGACGCGACAAAGATGGCTTTTGCCGCTGCCTGATGGTCCGGTGACAATCAGTTTGCGCTCTGGCCAATTGGCCGGAGACCCCACCATCGCATAGGCCTGCGCATTGGCGTCTGATACGAAAAAATCACCCGCGCCGAGTGCGACGCCCACAGGCCAATCAAATGTCAGTTGGGTGTTCACGGGGTCAGTCCTGTTTGCCGCGATACAGCAGACTGTCCTTGTACTGCTCGATCCCGTAGCGGGCGAAAACCCCGATCATGGCCGCGACAGGAACCGCGACCAGCATGCCGACGAAACCAAACAGTGACCCAAAAACAGACAGCGCGAACAGCAGCCACACAGGATGCAACCCAATCGAATTACCGACCAGTTTGGGCGTCAGGACGTTGCCTTCAAGGAATTGGCCGACCATGAAAATACCGGCAATAATGCCAATCGACACCCAGTCACCCCAGAATTGAAATAGTGCTAGTCCAATGGCCAAAGCGCCGCCAACCAGCGCGCCAATGTAGGGAATGAACGATATCAGACCGGCGATAACGCCGACGACCAGCCCAAAATTTAAGCCCGCGAGCATCAATGAAATCGCGTAATACGTGCCAAGAATAAGACACACAGTGCCCTGCCCACGTATGAACGACGCTAGCGTACTATCGACCTGAGACGCCAATCGACGCATGACAGGCAAATGATCACGTGGCAGCATCTCGTCGATTTTGGCGGTCATATTGTCCCAGTCGAGCAACAGGTAAAACGCAACCACAGGCACAACGACCAGCAAGACAAGCATGTTGATTAAGCCCAAGGCGGATGACAGCACGCCGTTGAAAAGGTCTCCACCTTTTGACTGAATGTTTTCGCCGATGGCGATTAGCTGCTGACGGATTGTGCTACTTTCATCCATTAGCTCGGGGAACCGGGTGGTCAGCGCATTTTGCAGACGGTTAAACAAGTCTGGGGCAGTCTCAATCAATTGTGCGGTTTGCTGCACAAGTGTTGGAATAACGAGCAAGAACAATAAGATAAACGCCATCGTTGCGACCAACGTGATCACGGCCACTGCAGCCACACGGCTTAGGCCCAATCGTTCCAAACGGTCCGCAATCGGATCAAGGCAATATGCAATCGCGCCACCCAAGATGAACGGCAAAATAACATCGCCCAATTGCCACAGAAGAATAAGGATCACTGCGATCGTAATGCCCCAGTATTTGGCTTGGTCTTTAATGGGTAATGCCATCTGCTCTGGTCCTTCGTATTCAAGTTGCACAACAAATGCGGCAAATGCGCTCCGTCTTCAAGGGTTGCTGGGTTTGTGCAGCGCAAACATGCGCTTGCCACGCTATCAACTGCCGCCTAAACCTGTAACGACCCTATCAATTTGCCAAAGGCCCCTGATCCCATGCGTATGAGCCGTTATTTCCTGCCCGTCCTCAAAGAGACCCCCCGCGAGGCGCAAATCGTGTCGCACCGTTATATGCTGCAAGCAGGCATGATCAAACAGGCCAGCGCGGGCATCTATAGCTGGCTGCCGCTGGGCTATAAGGTCCTGAAAAAGATCGAAAAAATCGTGCACGAGGAACAGGCAAAGGCCGGTCACCACGCCATGTTGATGCCGACGATCCAATCTGCTGACTTGTGGAAAGAAAGCGGGCGCTATGAGGCCTACGGCGACGAGATGTTGCGCATGAAAGACCGCGGCGGCCGCGATATGTTGTATACGCCGACGGCAGAAGAGCTGATCACGGACGTTTTCCGCGCGCACGTGAATTCGTACAAAGACCTGCCGCTGACACTTTATCAAATCCAATGGAAATTCCGCGATGAAACCCGTCCGCGCTTTGGCGTCATGCGGGGCCGCGAATTCTATATGAAAGACGGCTACAACTTTGATCTGACCAAGGAAGACGCGCTGCACGCCTACAACCGCCACCTCGTGTCCTACCTGCGGACCTATGAACGCATGGGTCTTAAGGCGATCCCGATGCGCGCGGACAGTGGTCCCATCGGCGGCGAAGACACCCATGAATTCCTCGTGCTGGCCGACACTGGCGAAAGCGAAGTATTCTACGATAGCGCTGTGGCTGACCTGACATTCGGCGACCGTGAGATTGATTTTGACGACAAAGCCGCCTGCGCTGCCGTCATGGAAGAATTCACCACCAAATACGCTCGCACCGACGAAACCCACGACGAGGCGCTGTTTAATGAAGTGCCCGAAGAACGCCGCAAAACTGCACGCGGCATTGAAGTTGGCCAAATCTTCTATTTTGGCACCAAGTATTCCGACGCATTGAACGCCGCTGTCGACAACGGCAAAGGCGAAAAAGTCAGTGTGCACATGGGATCGCACGGCATTGGCGTGTCCCGCCTGTTGGGCGCAATCATCGAGGCATCGCACGACGACAAAGGCATCATCTGGCCCGAAGGCGTCACACCGTTCCACGTGGGCATCCTGAACATGAAATCCGGCGACGAAGCCGCCGATGCAGCCTGCGAAGACCTGTACAAGCAGTTCATCGCGCTTGGTCTTGACCCGCTTTATGACGACCGCAACGAACGGGCAGGGGCCAAGTTTGGCACCATGGACATGATCGGCCTGCCTTGGCGGATCACCATCGGCCCGCGCGGCTTGAAAAACGGCGTTGTCGAAGTGACCTCGCGCCGCACGGGGATCAGCGAAGAAATGACCCCCGCCGAGGCAGTGGCCAAAATCGTCGCGATCTACGCAAATATCTAAGCAATTACCGGCTGTGCCTTGCGGTGCAGCCGGTAAATGACCCATTCCGCAAAGCCGATACAGGCCAGCCAAGACCCGACAAATGCGATGTCAGATGTGATCCCCATGGGCGGCTTTCCAGTGATGATATAGATCGGGATGAAAACGATCGACACCATTGCGGCGCCCATCCCCACCGCATATGCGCGGATCATCCAGTCGCGGTGACGCGCGATGTCGCGGGCACGGATCGCGGCCATTGCCTTGATCAAGGCGACCCCCAAAGCGATGCCAAACACCAGCCTTGCGCTGCTTACGAACGCTGTGGCCCCATCTGGAAACTGCCAAAGCAAGCTCAGCGAACTCAGCGATAAGAATACCCCCGCGCCCACAAATATACGCCCCATAATGCGGTGCAGCCGGCCAAATTTGCGTGCCAAAACGCGGCCGAATTGCAGTGGCCCGATCACACCGTATGTTGCACCCGCAACGGTATGGGTAAACAAACTATACGGTGCCGCGGCCAGCCGCATCGTTTCCTCAGGAAGGCTGCCAAGCAGAATTTGCACAGCCTCAACGGCAGCAAAAGCAATCGTCAGCCCGCTGAGAACAAACAATAGGGCAGGAATCCCAACAGGGCGTCCAAAAAAGCGTTTCATGTAAAATAACCTATTCTTGTTAGAGTGTTATGGATCATAGGTGAAAACGTTACCCAAAGGTTTGTCGAAAACGGCGGCAATCTGGAACGCCAGTTCCAAGGTCGGTGAATACTTGGCACCCTCGATTGCGATGATGGTTTGACGGGTGACGCCGACATGTTCGGCCAGCGCCTTTTGGGTCATCTCATCAGCCTCAAACCGGCATTTGCGGATTGTATTGCTAACCCTTATTTTAGCCATGACCTAAAGCCCCAACCGGTACACCGCGATGCGGTAGACATCGGACGCTAACGCACCCATTGCCATGCCAACCAAGACGCAATTTAGCCCAGCAATCGCGCTCCAGCCCATCGCGAGCAAGATAACCGCAAGGATGAAACCGCCGCTGCAGACCGCAAGCGTGATTTGTGTGCCACGTCCACTGATTGTCACATCGCGCTCGTCTGTCAAAAAACTGGGTTTGGGCGTGTTTGTGACAATTGCATAAAGAATCTGAAACGCGATCATAACGACAATAGTCACGACGATCCCGCCGCCAATAAGCCAGATTACATCCCATGCCCAAAGCGATAGGCCATCCGCGCCACCATAGCCGCCGCGCGCTGTTGCAGTCCAAATGGTGGACCCGAAATATATAAATGTGATCAGACCCGCGATGATCGCGCCCCAAGCGTTGCGTTCTTCATGTTCCATTTTTGACTTCCTCGAATCAATGTTATGCTTTCTGTACTCTATGTAAAATATACTTTACTCCAAGTCAAACATATAGAACATAGCTCCGTTTTGTTTGAACAGGCAGCGCCGCCAGTGGTATGATCTTAGAAAAGAAGCAGAGGATCGCGCGCAAATGCTAAAATTTTTGGCCATTGCAGGTGGATTGGCTGGCGCCGCCGGCCTGTCACAATACCCCGAATTTTCGCAGCAATATACGCAGCGATTGGGCGGCCAAGTGGATGCTTTGTCCGAGGTCGTCGCGGATTTTGAGGCGTCGGCACTGCGGTCAGGCCTGACCCGCACCCAAGCATTTGACCAAATGACTGGCACGCAATTCCTTGATGATCGGCAGGCCGATATGCGCGCCACGTTCACCCGCCATGCGGTGTTAACCGACAATCTCGCACGCCTGCGCGGGGCCTCTGCAATGGAACGGCTCGCGATGCCGCACCGCTTAACCGACACACAGACACTGTCGCGGACATGGAACGATTACGCGCCCGCTGTGCCACTCACTGCGTCCGGTGCTGTGGCTGCTGGTGCAGGGTTTTTGGGCGGTTGGGCGATAATCGGTGCATTGATGTCGTTGCTCGCATGGCCATTCCGGCGCAGGGCCACGGGTTGATCGCGGGCAAGATCTTGCCGAACTTCAAACCAGCGCCCCCGATTGCTCGCTTGACCATCGGCCCCTGACCCCTCAATTTGCACCAAAACCAACGCAGGACGCCCCATGGCCAGCACCGCCCCTTTTGCTAAATTCGAATGGATGATCGCGTGGCGGTATATCCGTGCCAAAAGGGCCGAAGGTGGCGTCAGCATTATGACGTGGATTTCGCTGATCGGGGTGACATTGGCGGTGTTTGCATTGATCGCGACGCTTGCGGTGCGGTCGGGATTTAGGGCTGAATTTGTCGACACGATCCTTGGGTCCAACGCCCATGTGACCGTCTATCAACACACCGCTATCGCAGGCACGAACCAAGTCATTCGGACCATTTCCGACTATGAAACGCTCGCGGAAAACCTTGCAGAAATTGACGGCGTGATCCGCGCGGCCCCATTGGTGCGCGGCCAAGTCATGGCCAACCGCACCAACCGGAACGCTGGCATCGAAGTCTACGGCATCGCCCTTGAAGATCTGAAAACCATCCCCCGCATTGCCAATCCCATGACATCCCAAGGCAGCATTGACCGCTTCAACGACGGTATCGCCATTGGGTCTGGTGTGGCGCGTGAACTGGGTGCAATCGTGGGCGACCGGATCAAGGTCATCAGCCCAAACGGCGTACGCACCGCGATGGGCACCAGCCCGCGCACTAACGCCTATGAAATCGTCTATATCTTTACTGCGGGGCGCTATGACATCGACCGGACGCGGGTCTACATGCCGCTGGCCGAGGCGCAAAGTTTCTTTAACCGTGACGGGCTTGTCGATGAAATCGAAGTCATGGTCGCAGACCCAGATGCGGTCGACGACGTGCTGCCAGATATCTTGACTGTCGGCGGCTCAGGCACCCTAATCTGGACGTGGCGCGACAGCGCTGGCAGCTTTCTGCGCGCACTTTCCGTCGAGGACAACGTGATGTTTGTGATCCTGTCGATCCTTGTGCTGATCGCGTCAATGAACATTATTTCCGGCCTGATTATGTTGGTTAAAAACAAGGGCCGCGACATTGGCATCCTACGGACAATGGGCCTAACCGAAGGCTCTATTTTGCGCATCTTCTTTATCTGCGGCGCAGGGATCGGCACATTTGGCACGATCCTTGGGGTGATCTTTGGCTGCTTGTTCGCAATCTATATCGACACGATTTTCAGCTTTGTGAACTACGTCGCAGGCGGCGGCGTTTGGGATCCATCAATCAGAGGCATCTACGAACTACCCGCGCAATTGCGCCTGCGCGATGTGATCTCATCAGTGACCCTGTCGCTTGGCCTGTCGTGGATCGTCACGATCTTTCCAGCGCGCCGCGCCGCCCGCATGAACCCAGTAGAGGCGCTGCGTTATGAATGACCCAATCCTGACCCTCACGGGTATCACCAAGGCCTATAACGTTGGTAAACCTAACGAAGTTACCGTGCTGCAAGGCACCGACCTGACCGTCCAAAAAGGCGAAGTCGTGGCCCTCGTGGCCCCGTCAGGTGCCGGAAAATCGACGCTGCTGCATATTGCTGGGTTGCTTGATACGCCAGACGCAGGCCAAGTCGCCATTGCGGGTCGTGATATGACCAAACTGTCTGACCGTAAACGGACAGCCGTGCGGCGCAATGACGTTGGATTTATCTATCAATTTCACCACTTGCTGCCTGAATTCACGGCGCTCGAAAATATCGTCCTGCCGCAACTGGCGAATGGGGTCAGTGAACGTGATGCAACGGCGCGCGCCCAAGATTTGCTTGCGCGCGTTGGTATCGCAGAACGCGGCGACCACCGCCCTGCGGCCCTATCTGGCGGCGAACAACAGCGCGTTGCATTCTGCCGTGCGCTTGCAAACAAACCGCAGCTTTTGCTGGCCGATGAACCCACTGGCAACCTTGACCCTGACACATCCGACGTCGTGTTTGATGCGCTGATGGAACTGGTGCGCGGCACCGGTCTTGCCGCCGTGATCGCCACCCATAACCTTGACCTCGCAGCCCGCATGGACCGCATTGTCCGCATGACCGCTGGAACACTGGAAACACTATGAAGATTACCGTCCAAGAGATTGAAGCAACAAGTAAATCAGCGCTGATCGCGCATGGTGCCGCAGACGCACAAGCGGGTCATGTCGCCCGCGCTGTTGCCCGTGCAGAGGCGCTCGGTAACGTGATTTGCGGTCTGTATTATCTAGAAAGCTACTGCACGCAGCTCGCCTCTGGGCGGGTCAATGGAACGGTCGAACCCGTCGTCACAAAACCGCGCGGGTCGGCTGTGATGTCGGACGCAAAATTCGGCTTTGCACAGCCCGCATTTGCAGCGGCGCTTGATCTTGCGGTTGAAACTGCGCTCGAAAACGGCGTCGCGACCTTGGCCGTAGCCAACGCACACACCTGCACATCGCTGGGGTTCTTTACCGAACAAATCGCAGCACGTGGATTGATCGCAATCGGCATGACCAACGCGTCGCCCGTCGTCGCCCCTCCAGGTGGGAACGCGGCGGTAATTGGTACAAATCCAATCGCAATGACCGTTCCGGGGAACGGCGAACCCCTGATGCATTTCGATTTTTCAACTTCCGCCGTGGCCTTGGGCAAGATCACAATGGCCAAAGCAGCGGGAACGCAAATCCCGCTTGGCTGGGCTGTAGACGCA
>CAJXTP010000127.1 GCA_913061335.1 uncultured Loktanella sp. | reverse complement strand
AGCCTATAAAAGGGATATTTATTCCTTGTTAGATCATTTTGATGTCTTGAATACCGAGCAAGCGAAAGACAATAAAGTTCCGACTGAGATAACTGAAGCAACTTACCTGGTTTCGTCTCATTCAGGATGTTGGTTCCCTAAGGTAGTCGCAGGTGAACACATCAAAAGAGGGCAAATCCTAGGATACGTCACAGACTACTTTGGGAAAAAGTTAGCGGAACATGAAGCCAAATATGATAGTGTTGTGCTTTATATGACAAGGTCATTATCGGTGCCAAATAAATGCCCTTTGGTCGCATATGGCAAAATTTGACTTATAATAAAAAGGACAGTTCGTGGTGGGAGGATTTCAGTTATCACTCCTCAGCATACCGAAAAGTTGGCCGAAAGGTTGGATTGTAAATGTCCGGCCCCTGCCGTGCTGCATCGGCTGTCCCTCGCTTCAAAATCGCGCTGGTTGTGTCGTGCTGAAAGCATGCGAAAAGAAGCGGCGCAGCGCCAATGAGGTTGGCTTCCGTCAACATCAGCTTAGCCATTTCGGCCTGCACACTTAATCCGAGTTGGAAGTCGTGCCGCTGAATCCAAATTTGAAGTGGCCGCTGTTTGTCTTTGAAGCGCCTCGTATCGGGTCTGTAGGTGGTGTCAGTTTGGTTTCCGCTTCAGTGGGCGGCAGTCAGACGTACAAAGCACCAAACGTATCTAGGCGATAAAACACTTAACGGTCAGGCCTATTGTATGGATTTCATGTGCTAATGTCGGCCCAAATGCGGCATTTCCCGCCGCGTGCTGTAAGGACGGCTTGATCCAGAACGACGTTTGCTAAGGGAGCTGTGCGGGTAGCGGGAAATACCGCCATCCAACAAAATTTGGAACAATCTGCTGCTGAGTCAACCTCATTCGGAGATTCTCAGAGCTTTTATGATGTGAGCCTGAAAGGCAGGGAAAGTGTCGAAGGACGGAAAAAATGACACGTTGAGGGAAATGATGCTGCCTAAAGCCTACCGTTCCAAAGCCCGTCCGGGACTACAGCGTCTAAACCCGTTGAAAAGGGAAATAAAATGACCAACAGGAAATCCACAAATTGGACCTCGCGCGACAACGCTATGTTGCGGCAATCGCTTCACCGTGGGGCGACGCGACGTGATTTGATGAAAATGATGATGGCCGGTGGCCTGACAATGTCAGCCAGTGGCCTTATCCTTGGAAGTGCGACTGCGGCCTATGCTGCAGAGCCCACGATGGGCGGTATGATCCGCGTCGCCGGCGCGACCTCATCTACAGCTGATACGCTTGATCCAGCGATATCTTCGAATTCGACTGATTATTCGCGGATTTGTGCGTGCTATAACCGCCTGACATTCCTCGACACGAGTGGCGATCCTCAGATGGAGCTTGCCGAGAGCATCGAGAGCGATAATGCGAAGGTGTGGACCATCAATCTACGGTCAGGTGTGACCTTCCATGACGGTCGTACCCTAAGCGCCGATGATGTTGTGTTCTCGCTTGCGCGTCATCTGGACAAAGCGGTTGGCTCTAAGGTGAATTCCATTGCGGCACAGATGAGCGAAATCACCGCCGTAGATCCCCTAACCGTGCAAATCACGCTTGACGCGCCAAATGCCGACCTCCCAGTGATTTTGTCGCTGCACCACTTCATGATTGTGGCGGACGGCACAACCGATTTCTCTGCGGGCAACGGAACCGGTGCATTTATGGTCGAAGAGTTCACCCCTGGTGTGCGTTCGGTCATGTTGCGTAACACCAACTACTTCAAAGACACCGGTCCTTATCTGGACGGGTTCGAATTCTTTGCAATTTCTGACGAAAATGCACGTTTGAACGCGCTTGTTGCAGGTGACGTTCACCTTTCCAGCGCTTTAAACAGCCGCGCATTGCGTCTGTTGGATGCAACGCCGGGTGTTACTGCAGACGCCAGCAACTCAGGCAACTACACGAACCTGAATATGCGTCGCGATATGAACCCTGGTGAGAGCCTCGATTTTGTGACTGGTATGAAGTACCTTTTGAACCGCGAGCAGATTGAGAAATCAGTTATGCGCGGCCTTGCCATTGCTGGTAATGACCAACCGGTATCGCCCGCAAACAGGTTCCACAATGCTGAACTGGCACCAAAGGCCTTTGATCCTGAACGCGCGCGTCATCATTTCGAAAAGGCCGGTCTTCTGGGCACTGAAATTCCGATCGTTGCATCTGATGCGGCAACCGCGTCGGTGGATATTGCCACGCTTGTTCAACAGGCTGGTAGCGAAATTGGCATGAATTTTAATGTCGATCGTGTTCCTGCGGATGGGTATTGGTCGAATTATTGGCTGAAAGCGCCAATTCACTTCGGAAATATTAATCCACGTCCAACTCCGGATATTCTGTTTTCGTTGCTCTATACTTCGGATGCACCTTGGAACGAGAGCCGGTTCAAATCCGAGAGCTTTGACACTAAGCTGGTTGAGGCACGCGGCGAACTGGACTTTGCGCGCCGTAAAGAGATTTACGACGAAATGCAGGTTATGGTCTCTGAGGATGCCGGCACAGCGATCCCAGTTTACCTGTCCAGTCTTGATGGCCGTTCAGAGCAAATTGGTGGGCTAGAGTCGAACCCGCTTGGCGGTATGATGGGCTATGCGTTTGCCGAATACATCTGGTTGAACACCTAGCCTTAGATTGAAAAACGGGCCAAGGCTGTATGCTTTGGCCCTGTTTCGATATATTCTCTCTACTAGGCGGTTGTTATGAACGGACTTATCCTCAGCGTACTTCTACAACGGCTTGGAATTGCCCTGATATCCCTATTTATTGTATCCTTGGCTGTTTTTGCGGCGACCGAGATGCTGCCCGGCGATGTTGCTGAAATTCTTCTTGGGCAAGCAGCCACGCCTGACGCTGTAGCCGGATTGCGTGAGGCCATGGGGCTGAACGAACCTGCAATTTACCGCTATTTTCGCTGGCTTGGCGGATTGCTGACCGGGGACATGGGAACATCCTATGTCAACGACACTTCGGTTGCTTCGATGATCGGCGATCGCTTATCCAATACACTCAAGCTCGCAGGGGTCGCTGCGCTGCTTTCAGTGCCACTAGCAATGTTTCTGGGTGTGACAAGCGCCATGTTCAGGCTGTCGCCCTATGACCGGATTATTTCCTTCCTGACCATCGCTGTGATTTCAGTCCCAGAGTTCATGCTGGCCACGGGTGGCGTCCTGATTTTTGCGGTTTACCTGCAATGGGTTCCGGCGCTGTCACTGGCAAGTGAGGTCAGCTCCTTTGGGGAACTTTTGAGGACATTTGCGCTGCCGGTGGGCATCTTGACCGTGACAGTCTCGGTGCAAATGTCGCGCATGACGCGTGCAGCACTGATTGACATACTCAGTTCTCCCTATGTTGAAATGGCGACCCTTAAGGGCGCATCGATGCCTCGTGTGGTGCTGAAACATGCCCTGCCAAACGCCATTGGCCCGATCGCGAATGCGGTTGCGCTATCGCTTTCCTATCTCGTTGGTGGCGTCATCATTATTGAAACCGTCTTTAACTATCCCGGTGTGGCCAAGTTAATGGTGGATGCGGTCGCGACACGCGATTTGCCTCTTATCCAGTCCTGCGCGATGATTTTCTGCTTCAGCTATCTGTTTCTCATCACACTGGCTGATATTGCGGGAATTCTCGCCAATCCAAGGCTACGCACATGATGTTGGTATCTGGTTTTCGCCTTTCCTATTGGGGCTTCAGTTTTAATTTGGTCGGGATTGTTGCATCAGTCGTTATTCTGTTTTGGGCCGTCGTCGCGATTTTCGCTCCCCTGCTAACGCCTTACCCCATTGGTCTGATTGTTGATTATGACTATTTTGGACCAATGACGTCCGAGTTCTGGCTGGGAACAGACTATCTTGGCCGCGATATGCTGTCGCGCGTTCTGTATGGTGCGCGCTATACCGTCGGGATTGCGCTGGCTGGGGTTTTTCTGGCGTGCTTTCTAGGCGTAACGCTTGGGATGGCAGCCGCCTCAATTGGTGGTCTGTTCGACACTGTACTTAGCCGGTTTCTGGACGCCTTTAACTCTATTCCCAGCCTGCTTTTTGGGCTTGTCGTTGTGGCAGCCGTGGGGTCGACCATTCCCGTGCTTATTATCACACTGGCACTAATCTATGCGCCAGGATCATATCGTTTCTCACGCGCGCTGGCTGTTAACATCAATACGATGGATTTTGTGACCGTCGCTAAGGCCCGTGGTGAAGGAACACTATACGTGATCCGCGAAGAGATTTTTCCCAACATCATTAGCCCCGTTCTGGCCGATTTCGGTTTGCGATTTGTCTGGATTGTTTTGCTGCTCTCAGGACTTTCTTTCCTTGGGATCGGGGTGCAGCCGCCAAATGCAGATTGGGGCGCGTTGGTTCGCGAAAATTTGGGCGCACTGCCGTTTGGCGCACCAGCTGTCATCGTGCCGTCCTTTGCAATCGCTAGCTTAACGATCAGCGTGAATATGTTGATTGATAACCTGCCACAACGCGTACGGGATCAGGGCGAATGAAAGATGACCTAGCTCAAATTCGTGACCTGCAGGTGACAGCGACAACCGACGCCGGTCGACAGATCGCGATCATCAAAGGCGTTTCCTTTGACATAGCCAAGGGAGAGATGGTGGCGTTGATCGGCGAAAGCGGATCGGGAAAGACCACAATTGCGCTTACATTGATGGGATACACCCGAACAGGCTGTGAAATTACTGGAGGATCAGTGCTGCTTAAGGGCAAGGAAATGGCTTCTTTGACACGTGCCGAGGCGGCTAAAATGCGCGGCGCAGTTGCGGCCTATGTGCCTCAAAGTGCCGCCTCCGCCTTTAATCCCTCGCAGAAGATAATGGATCAGGTGGTCGAGGTTTCGCGGATTCACGGGCTGATGTCCGACACCCAGGCGCAAGAAAAGGCGGTTGAGCTTTTTCGAGCACTTGCATTGCCCAATCCCGAAATAATCGGTGATCGGTTTCCACATCAGGTATCCGGTGGACAGTTGCAGCGGCTGTCGGCGGCGATGGCCCTAATTGCTGATCCGGCTTTGATGATCTTTGATGAACCCACCACCGCGCTTGATGTGACCACGCAAGTCGAGGTTCTTAGAGCCTTTAAGTCCGTGATGCAAAACAGTGATATAGGCGGTGTCTATGTGTCTCACGACTTAGCGGTTGTGGCGCAGATTGCAGATCGGATCGTCGTGCTGAAGGGGGGCGAAGTGCAAGAAGAAGGCACAGCCGAGCAAATCCTGACCGCTCCTCAACACCCCTATACTAAACAGCTGGTCGCCGCGTTCAAGCCGGCTGAATACGCGACGCCGATCGACGAAGCCATAACCGACACCATTTTGGACGTTCAGAATACCTTTGCTGGATATGGTTTGATTGGCAAAGATGGAATGCCCGCATTTGTGGCCCTAAAGGATATTAGTCTCACCTTGAAGCGGGGCCAAAATATTGGCGTGATCGGTGAATCTGGCTGCGGAAAATCGACCCTTGCGCGCACGATTGCTGGGCTTTTGCCGAGGGCTTCCGGAGATATTCAGTTTGATGGAAAACCCTTGCAAGCTGACTTGAAAGATCGCAGCCGTGAACATTTACGTCGCCTGCAAATCGTGTTCCAATTTGCCGATACCGCCTTGAATCCAAATAAACCTATCGGAACCATTCTTGGGCGGCCGCTCAGCTTTTATCACAACATGGGCGGTAGGCAGAAAGAGAAACGCGTCGAAGAGTTGCTTGACATGGTGCACCTGCCAACGTCACTGAAATATCGATTGCCGGGGGAGTTGTCGGGCGGGCAAAAACAGCGGATCAATCTAGCACGTGCACTCGCCGCCGAGCCTGACCTTATTTTGTGTGATGAAATCACTTCGGCTCTGGATACAGTTGTTGCAGCGGCGATCCTGGATCTTCTAAAAGAATTGCAGAATGAACTGGGCTTGTCCTACCTGTTCATTAGCCATGACCTGTCAACGGTTCAGGCGATCTGCGATGATGTCGTTGTCATGTATAATGGTGAAAAGGTTGAGCAGACCAAAGCGGCGGATATGATGCATGCAACCACGCATCCTTACTCCAAGTTGCTTCTGTCCAGTGTGCCAAAGCTTGATCTTGGATGGCTGGACAGCCTCGAGCAAGATCCCGAGCTCATGCGCAAATTCTCTGACAGATAGCGGGTGAGCAACTCGATTTAGGAAAAAACCAAAGTCTATGAATATCCACGCCTAAGTGAAATGGGGGTTCAAAACCCAGATCAGATCGAGAAGTTTCTCCATTATCCTTCAGGAAAATCCGACGTGTTGCAAATCGTGTACAGACGTAAGCAAGGATCGTTTCTGCCAGTCAGTTGCCGTTACAAGTTTCCACAGACAACAAAACCGTCGTCGTTGATAGCGAAAGCAACACCACTCACACGGTTTACGAAAGCATACCTGCATTTCGCGATGCCCTCAGAGAGCTAGAACGGTTGAAAACCACGCAACTTCAAGACGCGGAGATGTCAGATCTCATTCGCCTTGAACTAAAGCATCTGGAAGAAGAAGTTGCCATGCGCAAGCAATACATCGACGCTCTGATAGATCGCCTGTAACCAGATTGGCTCGATCCTGTACGGCATCCAAAGCAAATGATGATGGCGGGTAAAATTTGATCACAGTTAATGGCGCTAGGTTTTGAACTCCGAAATCATGCCGCGAACCGGTTGATGCGAAAACCTTCAAGGGGGGTCTCACATCGCCCTGTGATGATCAGCTCTGCCATTGCATCGCCCACCCCGGGCCCAAGCTGAAAGCCGTGTCCGCAGAAACCAAACGCATGAAACAGCCCCGGTGTCGTGGCTGACGCGCCCATGACCGGCAGCATATCCTGCAGGTAGCCCTCGCAGCCTGACCAAGTGCGGATTACAGCGACATCGCGCAGGGCGGGCAACAACCGTATGAGCGCGCGCATCTGGATCGGGGTGGTGACGGGATCGGTCTGTGCATACCCCGGATCAAGTGCGACGGGAACATGCGGCGCACCACCGCCGAACACGATGTTGCCGCGTTCGACTTGTCGGAAATAGACGTTGTCTTTTGCGGCACTGCTCCAGACCCCAACGACAGGTAAAATCCGGTGAGGCAAGGGCTCAGTCACACCCATTTGGGGACCTAACACTTCGATTGGAACCGGTTCGTCGAACTGCGCCGCGATCCGCCCACCCCAAGCACCTGCACAATTGAGCAGTGCCTCTGCCTCAATGAGGCCGGCGTCTGCCTCGACCGAAAAGCCACCCGAGGTGCGAGAAATAGTGCCAACGCTAGTCTGGGCTATGACGCGCACACCCAATTTTTGCGCTGCCTCGGCAAAGGCGGGCGCAATAAGTCTGGGATTGCCTGAGCCGTCCTCTGGCGAGAAGCTGGCAGCTATCGCGCCAGGCCCAAGCCCTGGAAAACGACGCTGGATTTCGGCTGGCTCAAGCTCATCTAGGTTCAATCCCCAAGGCCGCGCCGCATCTGCAAAGGCGCGCATATCTGACAGTGCTTTATCGTCGTAAATCAAACGGATATGACCCGTGGCGCGAAACTCTACATCGCGGCCAAGTAGGTCAGCCGCTTGACCCCAAAGCGCGCGTGCGCGGTGTGCCAGTGGCAATTGTGGCAGGTATCGACCAGTGCGACGGATATTGCCAAAGCTCGCAACGGTGGCACCGGTGCCGATACCGCGGCGTTCGATCAACGTCACGCGCGCGCCTCGGCGGGCCAAAAAAAAGGCCGAGGCCGTTCCCATCAATCCGCCACCCAGAACGATGACATCCATATGGCTTTCCTAGCGCAATTGTTTCCATCGCACAAAGTCAATCACCACTGGACCAGTCTGTCAAAGACCGGATATGCATGGTTCCATAAGTCAAACCTATGGAGGCGTTTTTGCGGGCACGGCAGCTTGAAGTTTTTACAGCGGTGATGCGGGCTGGGACAGTGACGGCTGCGGCGCGAATGCTGAATATCTCGCAGCCAGCTTTAAGCCAGATATTGATCCACACCGAGGACAATCTTGGTTTCTTGCTGTTTAACCGAGAAAAGGGGCGGCTTTCTCCGACGCCCGAGGCGTTGGAACTGTACCCTGAGGCGGAGCGTCTGTTTGCAGGTTTGGAAGGAATACGCCGCAAGACTTCAGACCTGCGGCTTGGCCGGACCGGGTTGGTGCGGCTGGCCGCTTCGACCCCGCCGGCTATGGCTTTGGTGCCGCGGGTTTTGGCAGAGTTTCGTGCCCGTCATCCCGATATCTTGCTGCGTTCACATGTTGCGCCGCTCCGGTCGATGGTGTCCATGCTGCGTGCAGGTGACGTGGCGATGGCTTTGGCTTTGGACGACCGTTTGCCTGTCTCTTATACACATCTGACGCTGCCGACGAATAGAGAGG
>CAJXTP010000126.1 GCA_913061335.1 uncultured Loktanella sp. | reverse complement strand
ATCTCCACCTCTCTATTCGTCGGCAGCGTCAGATGTGTATAAGAGACAGAGGTAAAACTGACCCAGCCCGTCATCTGCGCTAAGCGCAAACCGATGGAACCTGCGATTGCAATGTCACCAGCGGTTGCCGTGCCTTGCGTCCAGAAATACAGAGTTGCGCCCACGATAATCAGCGGAAGCACACCAGCCAACGTGATAAGGCAGAACCGAAAACCAGCCGACAACCAACCAAAGCTGACGGTTGCAAGGCGCATATCTTCTAGTGCATCAATCGCGGTGCGATCTTCAAACCTGTCGTGGGCAAACAGCTTTACTGTTTTGATGTTCGTCACGGTATCCACGATCTGTCCCGTGACCATCGCACTACGCGCAGCCTTAGTTCTCGATGCGGCACGCACGCGCGGCAGGAAAAACCGGATCAAAATGAAGTATGCGACCGCCCACCCCGCAAGCAACGTCGCCGTGCGGCCATCAATCGCAAACATCAACAGCAACGACCCAATCAATGACGCAAGCGCAAAGATAACCGTATGGACCGTTTCGATTACGAGGTTCGTCGCTGCACGGGCCGCCTGCCCTTGCTTTTGCGCAATGCGACCCGCGAAATCATCGTCGAAAAACTGGACTGACTGACCCAGCGTATGGCGGTGCAATCGCGCGTAGATAAGAGTCGTTAAGGACGGGCGCAAGACGACGGCCTGCATCACCCCCGAAGCGCCCATCACAATGGGTCGCAAAATGACGAAAAATGCAGCAACGCCCAGCAACAGACCCATATTCGTATCGAAAAATTGCGTACGCTCAACGTCCAATGCGGCGTCAATAACGAGACCAAGAATGAGCGCTGATAGCACCTCCAGCGCACCCGCAATAACGGACACGAAGCCGCCCAGCGCCATATAGCGAAAACTGCCTTTGAACGCCCAAATAAAGAACGCAGTGAACGTGTTGGGTGGCGGGCCCTCCGCGCGGGCGTTCGGGTTAATCAAGTTGCTGGCGTTTTTCATGATTGTCCTAAAAACCCGCCAGACTGCCGTGCCCAAAATTTAGCATATTTTCCGTTTTGATCTAGCAAGCTGTTATGCGTACCGTCTTCGATCACGCGACCCTGATCCATGACGATGATCCGGTCCATCTGTGCGATCGTCGACAAACGGTGCGCAATCGCGATGACGGTTTTACCTTGCATCATTTTATACAAGGTCTCTTGGATCGCCGCCTCGACTTCGGAATCTAGCGCGCTTGTCGCCTCATCCAAAATTAGGATTGGTGGATCTTTCAAAATTACACGGGCCAACGCGATACGCTGCCGCTGACCGCCAGACAGTTTAACGCCACGCTCGCCGACGCGGGCATCATAGCCTTTGTTGCCTTCGCTATCCTGAAGCTCAAGGATGAATTCATGCGCCTCGGCCTTTTTTGCGGCAGCGATGATTTGATCCTCAGACGCGTTTGGATCACCATAGATGATGTTTTCGCGCACAGACCGATGCAGCAAAGAGCTGTCCTGTTGGACCATACCAATCGCAGACCGCAGACTGTCTTGAGTAACCTCCGCGATGACTTGACCGTCTATAACGATCGCACCTTGTTCGACATCATAGAACCGCAAAATAAGCTTAACGAGGGTCGATTTACCGGCACCAGATTGACCGACAAGCCCAACCTTTTGACCCGCTGAAATATTCAAATTGATGTGGTCCAGACCACCCGTGTCCTTGCCGTAGTGATGGGACAATTCTCGCAGTTCCAGCGCACCATCCGCGATCACCAGCGGTTTTGCGTCAGGTCCGTCAAGCAACATTACAGGCTGCGCAATTGTTTTCATGCCCTCGGCGACCACGCCAAGGTTGCGGTAAAAATTTGACACCGCCCACATGATCCAGCCAGACATGCCATTCATGCGCAAGGTCAAAGCAGTGGCAAGTGCGACAACACCAATATCTGCGAAACCATGGACCCAAAGCCATATCGCCCAAGCTACCACGCCAACAATCAAAAACCCATTCAGCACGCTAAGCGAAATATCCATAATCGTATACAGCCGCATTTCCTGTTGAAACGTCAGGCGGGCTTTCTCGATCACTTCTTTTGCATAACCAATTTCGCGGTCGTGATGAGCGAACATCTTAACCGAATGAATGTTGGTATAGCTGTCAACAACGCGCCCAGTGACAGCGCTGCGTGCGTCAGATGCGGCCTCAGACGCTGGCGTGATCTTTTTCACGACCCATCGCAACAAAGTAGCATAGAGAACAAACCAAATGAGCAGTGGAATAATCAACCGGATATCCGCATCACCAAGCAGGATCAGCGCACCCACCAGATAGGCGATCGAGAACGTCAGCGCGTCGAAAACCTGAAACACGACCTCGCCCACTGCTGGGGGTGTTTGCATGATGCGGTTGGCGATGCGTCCGGCAAAGTCATCTTCAAACCAACCCACAGATTTGCGCAGCACCTGACGGTGCGCACGCCAACGCACCAATGTTCCAATATTCGGCATGATCGTTTGGTTTAATAGCAGAACGTGCAACGCTTGGGTCAACGGCCGCATCGTCAGCAGAAAAATTGCGACAAGTACCAGTTCGGTCCCCGATTCTACCCAAACTTGCGCAGGCGTACCATCAGACAAAATATTCACCAGCCGCCCAAGGTAGCCTAACAACCAAATCTCAACGATGGCGACAACAACCGACAAGGCACCGGTGATCCAAAACACCCGCCGAAATGGACGTGTGTAATCGATTAGGAACGGCAAAAGCCGCTGTGATGGTGCGTCGGTTTCCTCATACTTTGTATATGGATCGACAAGATTTTCGAAAAACCGAAACATCTGGGTCTGCCTTTAGTTGTAATACCCCAGACATAGCGTGGTTCAGGTCAGAGGAAAACAGCCAGCGAAAAACCTGCCAGCGCAACGGCCATAATCCGCATGAATATCAACCATGCGCGTGGGTTGTTTAACAGCAATGACAGCAACGTGCCTGCCCATGTCCAGAACAGGCAAACGAACAAGTTGATACCTGAAAATGCCGCCGCCAGATACATCGCCTGTTGGGTTGGCGGAAACTCCGCGACATAGATCGCGGCGGCCAATGCGACGATCCAAATCTTTGGGTTCACGGCTTGGAACAACACCGCCTCGACAAACGTAAACGGCCGAATGCCCGTTTCACGTTTTGTGACAGGACGTGCTTGCCACAACCCCCATGCCATCCACAAAATCCAAAGGGCCGCGATAATCTTAAGACCAAATATAAGCCACGGAACAGTCAGGATCAGAACGCCGATCCCCAACCCCGTCAGCCCAGCAATAATCCCAACGCCCAGCGCCACGCCAAGGATATGAGGCACTGTCGCCCTGAATCCGAACCGTGCGCCAGATGCCGTTAACAAGACCACGTTTGGACCCGGCGAAAACAAACCGACGAAAACATATGTCATCATCAGATAGATGGCGTCTGGATTGCTCAAAGAAGGTCAGCTTTGGTCAAGGTAAAGCCAGATTCAATCCATTTTGCCTCTGCCAACCTCAACGCCTTACCAAGAGCGGCACCTTGTAGCGCGGGCATCAGGTCGGCGGCCCTCACAGGAAATACTTGGCCTGCTGCGGACTCGAAGTCAGCCAAACGCTTCGCATCAACAGGTTGGGTCATGCTAGCTTGTTCGATCAAATACCGATCTGTCGCGGCACCCGCCCCATGGCGGTAGGCCAGCTCAGTCAGCGGCATATCTGCTAGTCGGACATCAACTGCAGCTTGCTGGGCGTTCGATAACCGCAAGCAATCCCGCTCTCCACCAAGCGCGACAAGCCGCCGGATCGGATCGGGATCTAGCCCCAAAATTTGTTCAAGATGTACCAACACAGCGACCACATCACGCGCCGAACCTGGCAAAATATGCATCAACACACCCGACTGACCCATTGCCGCCACTGCAGGTGCTGGGTCGGGCGCAGACAATAGCTTTAGCATCTCGGACGTCACCCGCTCTGCCGACAATGCATCCAAGCCATCCGCATACATCGCACAGGCGGCAAGTCCGTCCGCATCGATGCCTGCATCAGTATCGCCATACCAAGCATAGAACCGGAAGAACCGCAGGATGCGTAGGTAGTCTTCTTTGATCCGTGTCACGGGGTTTTCGATGAAACGAATGCGGCGGACACGCAGGTCTGGCAAGCCGTCCAGTGGGTCCGCCACCTGCCCACGCATATCGCAATAAAGCGCGTTCATCGTGAAATCGCGGCGGCGCGCATCGTCTTCCATCGTGTCAGAAAAAGCCACGACGGCGTGCCGACCATCGGTGGCAACATCACGGCGGAACGTGGTGACTTCGACCGGTTCGCCCTTAGACACAATTGTGACTGTACCGTGGTCGATACCAGTTGGGATGGCTTTCAACCCGGCGGCCTTGGCAAGCATCATCACGGTTTCGGGGCGCGCGTCGGTGGATAGATCAAGGTCAGACACTGGCGCGTCGATCAACGCATTGCGCACGGCCCCACCAACGAACCAAGCCTGATAACCGGCACCTTCGAGCATTAAGCAAACAGCGCGAGCGGGGCCGTACAACCAAGGGGCGTCAAGCACTGTCATGTCATACGATCCGCGAGCGCACGCAGGATGCGCGCAGTGGCACCCCAAATGTAATAGGGGCCGTAAGGAACAACAAAATACTGGCGACGGTGACCCTGCCAGCGACGGCCCTCAACACGAAACATTGCGGGGTCTAGTACGTGGCTCAACGGAACCTCGAACACCTCGGAAACTTCGCCTAATTCGGGTCTCGGATCAAACGCGCCATGAACCAACGCAATAACAGGTGTAACGATGTATCCGGTGACTGTTTCGTGGGGGGGCAGCGTGCCAAGGACTTCGACACTATCAGGCATCAGCCCGATTTCTTCGCGCGCTTCACGCAACGCCGCGGCAATTGCGTTCGCATCATTGGCATCCTGTTTCCCGCCAGCAAAAGCGATCTGACCGGGGTGATGTTTCAGCTTGGCAGACCGCTTGGTCAAGATGACGCGGCCCGTATCCGCACGCACCGCGATCAACACCGACGCAGGGGTCAACTTGCGACCTGTCGGTAAAACCACATCTTTGTTCAAGTCATAGTCAGAGGATGCGCGGCCCGTCTTAGACAGCGCATCCATCAATGTTTGGCGTAGATCAGGCGCCTTCACTTTTCGCCTCGAACCCAAGCGATGTCGGATCGAAAGTGTAATGCGATCCACAGAACTGGCAGTCCGCAGTAACCGTGCCCTCGTCCGTTGTCATATATTCGATGTCTTTGGCCGAATAAATCGACAAGGACTGGCGCACTTTATCCGCAGAACATGTGCATCCAAACTTGACTGGCTGCGGGTCATAGACGCGCGGTTTTTCTTGATGGAACAGACGAAGCAACAGATCGGCTGGTGTCACTGTCGGACCAATCAATTCAATCTCGTTGACCGTATCCAGCAATGCGTTGGCGCGAATCCAGTTTTCAGACTCTCCATCCGTCAATATATCAGCGGCCTCAAGCAACCCATCTTCGCCAGATCCACCGTCACCCGTCACATGCGGAGACGCCTTTGGCATCTGCTGCAACATCATCCCACCAGCGCGCCACTGTTCAGTTTCACCGGGGACTTGGCTGCGACCAAAGGACAGCTCGAACCGTGTCGGCAACTGCTCTGATTGCGAAAAATACGTCTGCGCGCATGCTGCCAACGATTCACCAGCAATCGGCGTGATCCCTTGATACGGGGTCATATCTTCGCCCTGATCAATCAGAATCGCAAAGTACCCTTTGCCGATCTGGCTAAACGGCACTGCACTGTGATCCAGTCTATCTTTGTCATACGACGCGTAGGCGCGGATGCGGGCAGGTTCGCCATCAGCAGTCGGCGCATAATAATCGGTGGCGATCAGGCGCGCAGGACCATCGCCGCGGACTTGCAACGACAACTTCCAACGGGTTTTCATCGACTGGCCAATCATCGCGGTCAGCAACGCCATCTCGGCCACCAAGCTTTCAATCAGCGGAGGATAATCGTGCTGGGCCAGAATTTCTTCAAATGCCGTATCCAAACGCGCGACGCGCCCCCGAATATCAGAGGCATCAAGTTGAAATGGCAGGACGGTATCGTCCCAAGCAATCTTGCCTGTGGTCATGGGCTTTCCTTACATGTGCGGAATTGGCATACCGCGCCTATATAGGCAGGACAAGCCACGGTCCAAGGGGGCATTGATGATCAAACGGTACGGAAATTCACCCAAAGTCGGGCAGCGGTACACATTGCGCCCCGGCGTCTATGCAATTTTGCCCAATGCGGGACAACTTTTGCTCACCTACCAAGCCGCGCCGCATTACGAATTCCAACTCCCCGGTGGCGGAATTGATGCAGGCGAAAGCCCGTTGCAGGCGCTTCACCGCGAAGTATTCGAGGAAACCGGTTGGAGCATCGCAAAACCCCGCCGCCTTGGCGCATTCCGCAAGTTTGTCTGGATGCCCGACTATGACATGCACGCAGAAAAGCTATGCCATATCTATACGGCGATGCCGATCAGACGGCATGGCCCCGCAAGCGAAGCAGGCCACGAAGCCGTCTGGATGTACCCCAGCGACGCCATTCAAGAACTGTCGAATGATGGCGACGCTGCGTTTGTGGCGAACTTGTCGTTCTAGCTACCCGACAACGGGCGGCCCTCAACCACATGACCGTAGATGGTAGTGAGGACGCTGATCCCGACCATCATTGAGACCCAGTTGATTGCAAGTTCAGCCACGAGTGACATCACTGGCACGCCAGAGAAAACAATTTCCAGAACAAGGCCAGCGCAAATATTCAAGCCCACAATAATTACCGTTACACCGACGATTTTGCCTTTTATTTCACGCGTATATGTCCACGCTTCGCGAAAGGTCATGTTTTTACCAACGGCCTTGGCGGGCAGGCAAATTGCGGTACGAAACCACAGAATCCCAATGACAGTTCCGATCAATAGGCCGGAAATCGCAAATACGATAACGGATGGTCCGGCCCCTGCACTCAAGAAGGGCAAGGTAACGAGGCCGATAACCATGCTTAGCGGAATAGCTGCCAAGCCCAACACAAGTCCCAGCAACAAACTTTTCCCGATGTAACCCCAAATCGGACGACCAGTTGATGCAGGAAGAATGCCTGAGTATTCTTCCAACAGAATAAAGCGATGCCACGCGACGGCGATCCACCCCATCACAAAGAACGAAAATGCCAGCAGCGGGAGGATCAACAAAAGCGAAAGCCTCGAGATACCATCCGGAATTGTTGCAGGGTCGGTGTTGCCGTCGACGATATCAAGCCGAAGTCCTGTCAGAACAAAAAACAACAGCCAAGCTGCCATAAGCAAAAGTCCTGGCCCGACAGTAGCGCGCAGCGCCTGTCCAAAGTTGTTAAAAACCATCGCAAACGCGTGTCGCACAATATTCCAAGCCATCGGCTAAATTCCTTTTACATTCAAAATAGTCTGCCCTTGGTTGCATCACGCGCGCTGCCCCGTCAATCCGCTATCCTTGCGCGGCCTCACAAAACCCGTTAACTCGCAGGAAAATTCACGCATCTGAAAAGGCTTGCCCTCATGTCCGCTCCGAAAAAAGTTGTTCTCGCATATTCTGGTGGTCTGGATACCTCGATCATCCTCAAGTGGCTGCAAACTGAATATAACTGTGAAGTTGTAACGTTTACTGCCGATTTGGGGCAGGGCGAAGAGCTGGAGCCAGCGCGCGCCAAGGCCGAAACGATGGGTGCCTCCAAAATCTATATCGAAGACCTACGCGAAGAATTCGTGCGCGATTTCGTCTTTCCAATGTTCCGCGCTAATGCGCTGTATGAAGGTCTGTATCTGCTTGGTACATCTATCGCGCGTCCGCTGATTTCCAAACGCCTCGTTGAAATCGCAGCGCTTGAAGGTGCCGACGCCGTGTCCCACGGAGCGACTGGTAAGGGCAACGATCAGGTTCGTTTTGAGCTGGCAGCTTATGCGCTGAACCCAGACATTAAAGTCATCGCGCCTTGGCGTGAATGGGACCTGACCAGCCGCACGAAGCTGATCGAATTTGCTGAACTGCACCAGATCCCTGTCGCAAAAGACAAACGTGGCGATGCGCCATTTAGTGTCGATGCAAACCTGTTGCACACATCGTCCGAAGGTAAAGTGCTGGAAGATCCAGCTGTTGAAGCACCAGAATATGTGTATCAGCGCACGGTGTCCCCAGAGGATGCGCCAAACGAGCCAGAGTTCATTGAAATTGGGTTCGAGCAGGGCGATGCAGTGTCTATTAACGGCGAAATGCTGTCTCCGGCGACTGTTTTGACAAAACTGAACGAGCTTGGCGGCAAGCACGGCGTCGGTCGTTTGGACCTTGTTGAGAACCGTTTTGTCGGCATGAAGTCTCGCGGCGTTTATGAAACACCAGGCGGAACTGTCCTGCTAGAAGCCCACCGCGGTATTGAGCAAATCACAATGGACAGCGGCGCTGGGCATCTTAAAGACAGCATCATGCCGCGTTATGCAGAGCTG